>CAZANF010000202.1:0-5424 GCA_964486425.1 uncultured Spirochaeta sp.
AAGCGCATTGTCGGTGCACTGGAAAGCCTGTCGGGGACAGTCCCCCAGATTCTTCACCTGGAGGTAGGCGCGCCCAACCTGAGCGAGAGCCCTGCCGGGTATGATGTTGCGCTGTATACCCAGTTTGCTTCAATGGAAGATCTTGAGGCATATCGAATACATCCTGCTCACATAAAAGCAGCAGAGCTCATTCAATCGCTAGTTGCAGAGCGTGCAGTAGTTGATTATAAGGCTTGACAACCCCATATGGGGGAAGTAGGTTACTGCTATGCCACGACCACGAGGAAAAAGGCGCGGGCGCCGAGGCGGCCGCAAAAGGCTTGAACAGCGTATTAATCCCGAGTTTGTAACCATGCCGGATCCGGTTCCGGAGCGGGAATATGGTGAGTGTCCGATTTCTCACGAACCGATTGATGATATCTATGCAGCAGTCGACGATCCGGATACCGGGAAACCGGCTCGTTTTGAGGCTGTTCTGGATAAGCTGGCAAAGCGTGAGAACATTGCCGAGAACGAACGAATCGTGTATATCGGCAGCGGGACCTTCGCGGTAGCCGAGGATAATCCCAAAGGCGGATTTCCGGTTATCAAACGACGGATAGAATTCGAGGACACCCATCATCGCACCGAATGGCGCAAGGAACTGAGTCCCGGAATCAGCCGGGATTATCCTCCCCATCCGAAACCGATAGAAGATCTCTACTCCACCGAGGAAATGCGCGAGTGGGAATATCATGCCCCGACTCTTTTTGCGCAAAATATGCATGGCACCAATGAGGGGCGCCACTAATACCCTTGTAAAGCGAATAAAGGATACCCTATGTCCACCAACACCCTGGTTATTGTCGAGTCTCCGACCAAGGCGAAGACGATCAAGAAGTTTCTCCCAAAAGACTTCATGGTCGAAGCGAGTATCGGGCATGTGCGTGACTTGCCGCAGACGGCCGCAGACGTTCCGAAGGACTTGAAGCAGGAGCCGTGGTCACGCCTCGGTATTGATGTCGACAATGATTTTTCACCGCTGTACATCGTACCAAAAGAGAAGAAAAAGATTGTTCGCGAACTCAAGAAGAAGGTGCAGGCTGCGGATCGAATCCTGCTTGCCACTGATGAAGACCGTGAGGGAGAAAGCATCAGCTGGCATCTGGTGCAGCTGCTGAAGCCCAAGGTGCCGGTGCAGCGCATGGTGTTTCACGAGATTACCAAAGGGGCAATTACCAGGGCCCTGGAGGAGGGGCGCGACATCGACATGAATCTGGTAAATGCCCAGGAGACACGGCGTATCCTTGATCGACTGTACGGATATACCATAAGCCCGCTTATCTGGAAGAAGATAGCCTACGGGCTTTCTGCCGGCCGGGTGCAAAGTCCCGGGCTGCGTTTGATTGTAGAGCGTGAACGGGAGCGAATGCGCTTCCACAAGAGTGAATACTGGGACCTTAAGGCCATGCTGTCCCCCGAGGACGCAGAGGATCAGGCCTTTTCGGCCCGGCTGGAGGTACTGGACAAAACCAGGATTGCCGGGGGAAAGGATTTCGATTCAACCACGGGTCTGCTGCTGCCTGGTAAAGACGCTCTGGTTTTGACTGAACAGCAGGCCGCTGATTTGCGGGAGGCCCTGGCCAAAGAGGACTGGAAGGTCGAGTCTGTTGCAGAGAAGCAGTCAACCAGTCGACCGAGCCAGCCGTTTATCACCTCGACCCTGCAGCAGGAGGGAAACCGTAAGCTGGGACTCTCTGCCCGGGAGACCATGCGCACCGCGCAGCGGCTGTATGAGCAGGGTTTCATTACCTATATGCGTACCGATTCTCCGACATTGAGTTCCGAGGCTATATCTGCCGCGCGGGACAGTGTTGTTCAGCTGTATGGCGAGGAGTATCTCTCACCCGAGCCGCGGCAGTACAAGGCGAAGAGCCGTGGAGCGCAGGAAGCCCATGAGGCTATTCGGCCGGCCGGTACGGAATTCCAGCATCCGGACAGCACCGGTCTTACGGGAAAGGAAAAGGCCCTGTACGGACTCATCTGGAGCCGTACGATGGCGACCCAGATGGCTGATGCACAGAAGGCATCGGTAACTGCCAAGATCACGGCTGGTCCGGCCCGATTTACTGCTACCGGAACGCGGATTGTATTCCCGGGCTTTATCCGGGCGTATGTCGAAGGCAAGGATGATCCTGATGCAGCCCTGGACGACAAGGAGACCTATCTGCCTCCGCTGTCGGAGGGGCAGAGGCTGAAACCTGTACAGGTGGAGAGCGTGTATCACGAAACCAAGCCGCCGGCGCGCTACACCGAGGCCTCCCTGGTGCAGGGGCTGGAGAAGGCCGGTATCGGACGTCCGTCTACCTATGCATCAATTATCAATACCCTGTATGAGCGCAAGTACATTCGCAAGCAGGGAACCAGTCTGGTGCCGACCTTTACCGGGTTTGCGGTTATCCAGCTGCTTGAACAGCACTTTCATTATCTTATCGAATACAGTTTTACCTCCGATATGGAGGATGCCCTGGACTCCGTGGCGGAGGGAAAGATAAAGCGCCTGGATTACCTGCAGGAGTTCTATCTTGGTGACGACGGATTGAAGCATCAGGTGGAGGCTCGTGAAGGCAACATCAAGCCGGAAGAAAGCCGCACGGTGCACCTGCCGCACCTGAGCGAGGTAACCGATATCAAGGTCGGGAAATACGGCCCGTATATCGTTCTGCATGAGGACGGTCAGGAGATCCATTCCTCCGTGCCCGAGGAAAAAGCCCCGGCAGATATCACTGCCGATGATATTCGCGAACTCGTTGAGCTGCAGAAAAACGGACCGACCCCGATTGGCGAGCATCCTGAAACCGGCGAGAATATCTACTGCCTTATGGGGCGCTATGGGCCCTACCTGCAGCTCGGGGAAAAGACCGATGAGACACCGAAACCCAAACGGGCAAGTCTTCCCCCCGATATGGATCCGAAGAATGTACCGCTGGATGAGGCGGTAAAGCTTCTGCAGTTGCCGCGTGAGCTAGGTGAGCATCCGGAAACCGGAAAGCCGATTCGTGCGAACAACGGGAGGTTCGGGCCCTATGTCGTGCATGATGGTGACTTTCGATCCCTGGGAAAGAACTACGATCTGTTTACCGTGACCCTGGAGGATGCCCTGGATATCTTCTCCCAGCCCAAACGTGGGCGCGGGGGGTCCGTACAGATAAAGGATTTCGGGGTACATCCCAAAACGGGGAAAAAGCTTTCCGTATACAGCGGGAAATACGGCCTGTATATAAAGCATGGAGCAAAGAACATCGGGCTTCCCGAGGATTTCAAGGAAACCGAAGCCGTGGAAAACAAGCTCACCGCCGACAAGGTGGTGGAGATTGTAGACGCAGTCCTCAAAAAATAAGCATTTCGGCAAAGAAACCGGAACTGATTTGATGCTTCCTGATCTTTCCCTGTTGTATAGATAGGTAAAGACAAAGTCGAAAGGCAAGGAGGTAGCGAATGAACAGTCTGAATTCTATCCTTTTGGAGGGGAACCTGACCAGGGATCCGGTCTTGAAGGAAACCCCGAAAGGGACGCCTGTGTGCGAATTCGCGGTAGCGTCCAATCGTTTTTATCGTGTGGACGATGAGACCCAGAAAGAGGTTTCTTTTTTCGATGTGGAAACCTGGTCCAAGGTGGCCGAGCGCTGCGGCGGAGAGCTGACAAAGGGTCGCGGCGTGCGGGTTGTCGGCCGGCTGAAACAGAACCGGTGGGTGGCTACCGACGGCAGCAACCGGTCAAAGGTTGTAATCGTAGCTGATCATGTGGAGTTCAAGCCGCAGTTCAGCAAGCCGGATGAGGCTGTTGAAGAGGACCCCGGGAATGCAGCGGAAGTCCCGGAAGAGCAGGAGGCTGTACTCGCAATGTAGGCAGCAGGCGCCGGTTGAAAATTTTTCACCGGCGCTATTGACCTTAGGGGTGATAGCGGCTATGTTTTTTCCAATGAAACAGAATAATCTGCAAGTACATACAATTTTACTCGGGAGCTGGTGGCCTTCATTGTGAAGGCCCGCCCTCGTACGCCAGGCCTTCACAGTTAACGCTGTGGAAGTCTGTGCCGGAATATAAGCCGCGCTTCCAAGCGCGGCTTTTTTTATGCCGTGCCGGGAACGCGGATCGCAAATGTGTGAATCAATTGGAGGAGGAACATATGCAGAAGCGTCAGGACGGCATAATCAAGATCGTGCCGGGTGAGCGTTTTACCCCGTTCGGGCTGGCAAAAAAGCTGTCGGCTCGGGCGATGCTGGAGTCATCATCGTACCAGCGGGGCAGGGAGCGCTACAGTGTGCTCATGATTGATGAGGCCTTTCGCCTCGAGCAGCGCGGAGATGAGGTGCTGTTCCGCAGCCGGGACAGCGTCTCCAGGGTGCGCAGTTCGGCACAGGATATTCTGGGGGTACTGCAGTATTTTGCTGATCAGCATACCCCGTTGCATCAGGACTTTCCCTATCCGGCGGGCGGAGTCGGGTATTTGAGCTATGAGTTTGCGCGGATGTGTGATTCAGTGCACTTCCGTGCAAAAGAGGATCCTTTGGACCTGCCGGATGCCTGCTTTCTTTTCGGCCATGTATTTGTGATCTTCGATCACTACACCGATCTTCTGTACCTGATCGGTTTGAATTACGCCGAGCACGAGATTGATCTTCAGGCGGCGGTCTCACGGGTTGAAGCCCGGATTAACGATTTGAATTTTACCTATCTTCAGCAGGATGAGCGCAGTTACCCGGCCGAGGTGGTTAATCCTGGATCCGACCGCGAGGCCTATATGGAGGGTGTGCGGCAGGTCAAGCAGGAGGTGATCCGGGGGAATCTGCTGCAGGGTGTACTGTCGCGGCGGGTAAGGGTGAAAACGGATATGGATGCCATGGAGGCTTATCGCCGCCTGCGGACAACCAATCCGTCGCCGTATCTGTTCTATATTGATTTCTCGGAGTATCAGCTCTTCGGGTCCAGTCCGGAGATGCATGTAAAGGTGAAGGAGCAGGAGGTTACCATCCGGCCGATTGCCGGTACACGGCGTCGGGGAGCCGATCAGGCCGAGGATGTGGCCCTGGAGCGCGAGCTTCTTGGCGACGAGAAGGAGCGGGCCGAGCATCTTATGCTGATAGACCTTGCGCGGAACGACATCGGGCGTGTATGTGAGCCCGGAAGCGTCACCGTGGTGGAGAATATGGGTGTGGAGCGCTTCTCCCGGGTTATGCACATTGTCTCAAAGGTAGTCGGAACCCTGCTGCCGCATGTATCAGGGGTAAAGGCTATACGAGCAACCTTTCCGGCCGGCACCGTAAGCGGTGCCCCGAAGATAAGTGCAATGGAGATTATCGACCGGATTGAGCCCCTTCCTCGCCGTTTCTATGCCGGTCTGGTCGGGTATATGGAGCCGGAGGGAAATCTCGATACCTGTA
>CAZANF010000203.1:0-5354 GCA_964486425.1 uncultured Spirochaeta sp.
TTCACTGCGGAGGCCGCTTTTGTCGGCCTGCTGCTGAAGAGAAAAGATACTCGAGTATTCTATCTGGATGTAGTCTACTGGCTTCTGCCGGGCAGCCTGCAGATATTCGCGTTTTACTACGGCGTTCTCGGGGTGAACCTGCAGGGAACCGCACTCATTGCACTGAAGCATGGAATGAACGGGGTTTTTAATGCCTTTTGTGCGCTGGTGCTGGTGCTTCTGCTGCAGCTGTTTGAAAAGCGCAGGCACAATATCCATATCGGTCGATATGATTTCCGGTCCGTCCTGCAGATACTGATTGTCGGCTTCGTGCTGATACCCCTTTTGATTGATGTCATGGTGTCCGGATGGGACAAGCAGGCGACTATCCGGAACGAGATTTCCTTGCGCCTGCAAAATCAGTTGATGACGGCTCGTTCTCTGGCAGACATGAATCTTGCGGAAAGCCGTCTTCAGCTGCAGGAATTATCCCGGCAGCTGCAGGGGGATGACAACATTGTCCTTCAGCAACCGGAGGAACTTCATGATCGTCTCGAGTACTTTCTGTGGCTGAATCCGGACTTTTTGCGGGTGATCGTTACGGACGGGGACGAGGTCGTTGCGTCTGCTGAGGAGACTCCGCCTTCAAATGCTGAAGCCGGACGTGCGATAGCCCTGGAGGTGCCGCTGGAGGGGATCCCTGATGCAGCTTATGCGTTATCGGCTCAAGTCCTGACGGATACGGTGCTCTATGGATATGAATACCTGCAGGGGGACGGAGGGGCAGCGCTGCTGGACTCTCAAGGGAATATTCTGTCCGTGGCAGGGGAGCCGCTTCCTCGCAAGCTTCACGATCAAATGAGGCGTCATAACAATCAGCCCGGCAGCATTGAAATTGTGCCGGATTTACCGCGTCGGGTTACGCCTGCTGATCAATGGGAGGATTTGTATTTTGCTGCGTCCGCTCCGCTGCAGAACGTGAATACCGAGACCTTGCGTATAATCTTGTATTTCAGCGCCTTGCCATATCAGGCGACAATTTACGATTCGTATATACGATTGTTTATGGTAGTGTTCATTCTGCTGCTGGCAAGCATCATTGCTTCAACACTGATCATCCGCAGATTTCTCCGCTCGCTTCGCTGGATTAACTCGGCGGCTCAGAATCTTCCGGAGAAGATTGTGGATGACCGGGAAGTGGAATGGCCGGATAGTATTATTCTTGACTTTGAGGAGATATCCGGGAGCTTTTCACAGGCAGGGAAGCAAATCCGCGGAATGTTCCAGCGGCTGCAGGCTTTAAACCTTGATCTGGAGGAAGCCCGACATGCAGCCGAGGTCTCCAGTCAGGCCAAGACCGAGTTTATTGCTGGTATGAGCCACGAACTGCGGACTCCTTTAAATGCAATAATAGGGAATGCCGAGCTTCTGCCGCGCAAGGATATGTCGCCAGAAAGTGTGCAGCATGTTGCACATGTTATTGCCTCTAGCGGGCGTCATCTGCTGGGTATGATAAACGATATCCTTCAGCATGCAGGCTCGTATATGCGGGACCTTCCTGTGGAGAGACGTTCTGTGTCCATACCGGTCATGGTGAGGGATCTCGAATTGATGTTCCGGATGAAGGCATTGGAGTCGGGAGTACAGCTGGTTACCGAAGTCGATGGCGAGTCTTCAGGGGTGTGGGTTATTCCTGAACGTGCGGTTATGCAAATCCTGGTTAATCTGATGCATAATGCAGTAAAGCATACACGGGATGGAGAGGTGCGGCTGGCTGTGGAAAAACATCAGGACAAGCTGCGATTCTCGGTTTCGGATACCGGCAGTGGAATTCCGTATGATGACCAGCCGTATATCTTTACCCCCTTTTATCAGGCAGGAGAGGTTTCTACCAAGAAGGAGGGACTAGGTCTGGGCTTATCCATTTGCAGTCAGCTGCTTGATGCAATGGGTTCCCGAATGGAGATGAAAAGTACCCCCGGGAAGGGATCGGTATTTTCATTTGCGATTGAGGTAGAGCAGGACTTCAGTGCGGAAGACGTTACTCCGGCAACTGTCGAGGAAGCAGCACCGAAACTGCCTCCTGATATGCAGGTGCCGGATGGTGAGGTTCTTGAGAAGCTGCAGCATCTGGCCCGGATAGGAGATATTGCTGGGGCGGACCATCTGCTGCGTGCAGATATTGCGCCCCAGCCGCAGTTTTCCGAGTTTTATGAACTTGTACGCCTTAAGCTGGAGGATTTCGCGCTTCCCGAGCTGGTGGAAATACTTCAGCGGCTACTTCTGCGTAAGTGAGAAGACTCCATCCCAATTAGCCGGCGGAGGAGTTTCCTGAAACTTGCTGCAGCGATTTTTATAGGTTTTGGTTGGTCCATCCTCCGGCTGCAGTTTCGCAGCAGCGGTAAATCGCTCTTGTGCGGCATTAAAATCTGCACGCTCAAACAGTTCGATACCATGATCGAATAATTCCAGCATATCCATGTCGCTGTTTGTCAAACTGTCCTTTTCGCCATACACCTCATACAGCCGTACCGGTTCACTTACACCTACTACACGGACCCGGTCCAGACGGCGAAACACGAACTGCGTATTCAGGCTGTTGTGCTGTCGGGTATGTTCAATGGTATTCTCACTGGCCAGAATCCAGCTTCCATACTGTTTGTTCACCCCTTCAAGCCGGGCGGCCAGGTTTACGTTGTGGCCCATCATCGTGTAGTCCATCATGCGTTCTGTACCCATGTTTCCGACAACCATTTCGCCGGTATTAATACCAATCCTGGTCATGAGTTCATTCGGGGAAGCCCCTTCTTCAATGAAAATCCGGTTAAGCTCCTTTTCCTTTTCCTTCATGCGCACAGCGGCCAGACAGGCTCGATGCGCATGGTCCGGAACAGACAGGGGTGCACCGAAGAAGGCAATGATGGCGTCACCCTCGTACTTGTCTATAGTGCCGCCAAGCTCCAGAATAATGTTGCTCATGGCCGACAGGTACCTGTTCAGCAGCCGGACCAGGTCCTGTGGATCGAGCATCTCGGATATCGTCGAGAATCCCTTGACATCGGTGAATATCGCCGTCATTTCACGTTTTTCACCACCCAGATTAAGCTTGGATGGATCATTAATGATCTCCTGCACCACATCCTGGGAGAGATAGCGGGAAAAGGCCGAGCTGATATACCGCTTCTCTCCTTCGGTCGAGTAAAACTTGAGGAGAGAGAGTGCTATAAACGCCAACCCGACACTGAAAATGATAACCGCCGGACGCAGATACATGCCGGTGCCGGCAAACAGCATCCAGACGCTTGTCGAAACAATAAGCAGCATTCCCACTCCGATGATCGTTGTTTTTCGGGCCGAGGTTTTCTTGACCAGGAAACCGATCAGGATTGTAAGCACAAATGCAGCAATAATCGAGAATACGTACGGCAGTTCGACAAGAAAGTTACGCTGAAGAATCGTATTGGCTACTGCGGCATGTGTGCCGACATTCATATACTGCTCGTCGAAGGGGTTTACCCCGATATCGGTGGTGGACACCCCGGTCCAGCCGATAATAATGAAGGAATCTTCAAGTTCATTTTGCAGGTGTACCCGCTGCTGCAGCAGATCCGTGGCGATCGAGCTGGCTGTATCAAATTGTTCCACGGCGATGTCGCGCACCTCGGTATATCTCCGGCGCCTGTCGTCTTCCAGATCCTCGCGGTCAAGTAATCTGTCGATCTGCGATGTATAGTTCCGGATAGTATCCGGCTGAAAGACCTCTTCTACTGCCGCAAACCAGGCGACACGCTCATCCACATACTGCTGGTACAATTCGGGATCTTCGCGCTCAAACATCAGTCGACGTATTTCCTGGATATCCTGGTACCATGGATGAAGTTCCATTCCCATCTGGTGACCGGTAAGAAACCGGGCTTCGGTCAAGACCTCGATATAAGTAACCAGGTCGGTTTCATACTGATCCAGGGTATAGATTCTGGAGTAGCTCAGCTGGCGGAAGGTGTTGCTGAAGCTGCGGGGAGGCCAGTTAATCAGCATGCGCCCGTCCGAGGTGCGGGGAATGCGGATATCACGAACGCTCCCGTCCGGATAAACGGCGTTATTCAACCGGACGCTGCGGTCATGGTACACCAGTTCCGGGTTTCCCAGGTAATCAAGCAGCGGACGGAGGGCCAGCTGGGCATATATGCTTGTGCCGTCGCCTTGTATCAAGTCGATACGACGGCGGACTCCGTCAGGATCCACAGGTACATTCGGGAAACCTGCCCCGGCAGCTCCTCTTGCAATCGGCAGAATAACCGGCTGTACGGTATTTCCGCTGCGGAAAAGGACTGTTTCCAGATCCAGATTCGACACCTTGAAGTTTTCCTGGGCATATTCAGCGGCGTCTTCCGTCCCTGGCAATGCAAGCTCTTCACTCTCCAGTATCGTAGTGGTGTAGTAAGCCCGTCCGAACAGCCCTGCGGCGGTGCCGTGGTACTCATCGTTGTCGCGCGCGATTGCACGGGCTGTTGTCAGGAGTTCCTCGCGTCTGGCTTCATTTATGTCTATGAGCTGAAGGATAAAATCCTCGGCCTCTTCCAGTGGAATCATTCCGTCTTGAAGGGCCTGAAACAAGCCTTGGGTATCCTGGTTAATTCCATTGAATATGGAATTAAGGGTACTCGGATAGTTCTCGTTCAGCACTTCCGGGGATACTCCCATTGGGCTTGAATCAACATACTCGATATCGAATACCGCTAATGCTGCACCGAATTCTCCCAAATGCAGGAGGCCGTCGGCAAGTACCGCCCGGCTCCATGGCCATGTTCCGACTCGGGCAATAGCATCATCATCTATATTTAACAGCAGAATCTCCGGACTCTCCTGTATCGCCGGGCGTAATCCCAGCATAAGGTCGTAGATGGTATAGTCGATTTCCCTGAAACGGGGAACCAGCAGCAGCAGAGATAATGCAACCGGCAGTGTCAGGCAGATTATCCATTGCACCAGGACATGTTTTTTCATAATTTAATTCCCAATCTTTTCTTTTCAGGTTAGAAACCCAAGGAAAAATGTAATATACTTAATTCTAAGACGAGGATGGAAAGGATGCAAATAATGAGGCAATTCTTTTTAATACTGCTGATTACAATGGTGCTCAGCGGTACGGCTGCGGGGTTGGATATCGGGTTTACGCTCGATTCGGCAACAGGTGTCCGCCAGGGAGCAGACCCCGATCTATCAATATCACATGCGGATACCCTGGAGTTCTGGGGGATGCGGCATCGTGGTGAATCGCCGGTTGGATTCTACTGGCGCGCATGGTATCGCTACAGTCTTGATCGTCCGGTAGCGGTGGAGCTTGAAGATCTCTATCTGACGGCACGCCTGGA
>CAZANF010000204.1:0-5354 GCA_964486425.1 uncultured Spirochaeta sp.
CCTCAATCTGAAGCGGTTTCTTAACTGCCAAGTACACCTCCTCAGGTTCCATACAATCATATACCTAATTCATCATATCGACAAATACCTCACCCCGGTTAACATCATGTTAGGCTCCCGGGCAATCCATCAGTATTATTCTTTTCATCCGTCACCCTCTGAATAAGCTCAGCATAATTGCTTGCTTCCTGTAAATGAGGAACAATACCAGGGGTACGAATAATTCGAGCGATCTCGGACAGGGTAGCCAGGTGCTGTACCGGGTCCTGGGAGGATGGTGCCAGCAGCACAATGACGATGTGCGCAGCCGTTTGCACCAGCGGCAGCTCAATCGGATTTTTATTCACCGCCAGGAAGATTCTCGGTGTATCGATATAAGATACATGATCATGCAGCAGTACAACATCCGGGATGAGCTCTACCGGCTCCTCCCGGGCGATTCGGCACAAACGACCGACGGCAGGCTGCAACCGCGGCTTCGGCAACCGGCCTGAAAGGAGCTTTTCCAGCAGTTGCTGCATACGACGGGCATTGGAACGAAGCAGCACTGTCTCTTTGGGAAAAATCCGCTGGAAAAAATCCCGGTCAACCATCCTGTCGGATGCCTGTTTGAACTCCCGTGTTTCTTCGGGAGCGAAAACGAAGCTCAGATTCTGCATTGGAAAGCGCTGAACCAGCTGCTGCGGCAGCCTATCCACACTGGGCTGCCAGGCAATACGACCTAATCTGGAGCCCATAACTATTCCCCAGTCTCCGTCGATAATCACATCATGCAGTTCACCTGGAATCGTTTTAATCGAGGTATAACGGCCGAAATCAATGTGTACCGAGGGTCGCAGAGAGGTAATAAAATCAACTGCCTCCCTCGAAAGATCACTATCCGCCAGCACCAGCAGACGAACACCGCTCTGATTCGCCAGATTCTTGACTGCGGCGACGGTATCGGAAAATCCTCTCTGTCTGTCGGACATTGGAGGAATACAAAACACGATACGTTTACAGGTGTTCAGCGGATGCACAATATGATTCACCAAGACCAGCTGTTTGCTCCGTTCCAGGATAGAATCAATACTGCGCCCGAACATACGGTTACGCCCTGCGGCACGGCCGTCCCAGTACAGGGTGATAATTGAGGCACGGGTTTCCTGTGCGGTACGCAGGATACCGGATGTCACATTCACATCCACTGCGGTTGTCGGACTGACAGGTACATTTGCTGCAAGCGAGCGAACCACGGTGTGCGCCAGCAGCTTCTCCCCATGAGCAACCAGCTCTTCGGTATCTCCCCCTTCGGGAACCACATGTACCGGGTAGATCGGTTCGTGCGAGCTGCTGCTGCGCAGGAAGAATGCCAGTTCCAGCAGTTCCCTGGCAAAATCACGGCGATCTATTGCCAGCAGTACCCGATGCGGAGCAGCTTCACTCTCGCTCAGTGACTGCCGGTCCTTCTGCTCTGCCAGCTTGCGGCCTGCTTTTTCCGTAAAGATGGGGCCGAAGAAGCAGGTTACCCCGATCATTACAATCGTACCGGTAATGACGGTGTCATCGAACAGCCCCAGGTTGTAACCGACCAGTGCAGCCGCCAGTGTAGCGGCCGCCTGGTTCACGCTCAAGCCGTAGATGAGCCCGCTTTCCAGCAGACTGTAGCGGAGTATAAATCCGGATGCATAGGCTGCCGCCAGTTTCGAGAGGATTGCAACCCCCACCATAACACCGATAACGACCCAGGCTTCGGACCCTTGGAACAGAAGCTCCAGATTAACCAGCATCCCGACCGACAGCAAAAAGAAGGGTATAAACAAGGCATTGCCGGTAAAGTGAATCTTGGCCATCAGCCCGCTCTTTTCGGGAATAAGCGAGTTCAAGGTCAAACCGGCCAAAAAGGCCCCGATAATCGGTTCAAGGCCGGCTGCATGAGCCAGATAGCTGGTGAGAAAGGTTATCGCCAGAACAGCGACAAACTCGACGTTTTCATCAGCTGAAAAGCGCTGCAGGAACCATCGCCCGACCCGGGGAACCAGGAGAATCACCCCGAACACGTACACCGTCATCGAGAGACTTATGGTAATCCAGAATTGAGGTCCGAGCTGACCCTCGGCGGAGGCTGCTATCACCGCAAGTGCCAGCAGGGCAAGGGTGTCGGTAATAATCGTCCCGCCGATAGTCGTGGTGACCGACCTGGATTTCGTAAGTCCGAGTTTGGCGGCAGCGGGAAAGGTAAGCAGGGTATGGGACGAGAACATAGTCGCCATGAGGATAGCTGTCGGAAGGGCCATATGAAGGGTCCACACCCCAAGCCAGGTACCCATGGCCAGCGGAATACTGAAGGTGAGCAGACCGAATACCAGGCTGTGGGAGCGCTGCTGCTTTACCTGGTGCAGGTCTATCTCCAGACCTGCCAGGAACATAATATACAGCAGCCCGACCTTGCCGAGAAGCTGAATAGTCGCATCCCGCTCCAGCAGCCCGAGCCCGAACGGCCCAAAGATCATACCGGCGATTAACAGGCCCACGATCTCGGGAAGCCGTATTCGGCGAGCCAGCAGCGGAGCCAGTAGTATGAGGATCATAACCGTTGCAAATATCAATACCGGATCAGAAAATGGCAATTTCATACGAGCATAGTACGTCAGGTTATTCCGTTCAGCAAGCCGCAGCCCTGAAACCAGCCGCGTTTTCGCATAACCTTCTGCAGCAGTCCGACAAAAACCGTTGACGACCAGCCCCCGCCCGGAATCCCTGTTGAACCACCTGGAATATCCGCGGTTACCCGCATGATGGCGATATCATCGGGAATGAACCGAAGTGCGGATGCCACCGCCTCCAGATGCTCGTCGATGGTGTACAGGGGTATGTCGCCGGCTGTAAATGCCGCATGCAAGGGAGTGCCGGGGAGCAGAACCAGATTATGCAGCTTTATGCCGATTATGCTGGGGGTTGTGTCCAGAACCCACTTGATGGTCTGCAGTCGCTGTGATTCCCCTTCACCGGGAATACCGAAGATCAGATGCGGGATAACCGGGATACCCTGCGCCGCCAGACGGGCAGCAGCATCCCGATACTCCTCTATGCCATGACCGCGATTAAGCAGCCGGAGCGAGGATTCATGGGCCGACTGCAGCCCGAGTTCCACCCATACCTCCCGACGGGAGTTTTTGAAGGAGGACAGCAGTTCGATCACCTCATCGGAGATGCAATCCGGACGGGTGCCGACAACCATGCCGAGGAAGCCGGGATTTTCGTCCGATCCAGCAGGCGCGGCCGACTCCTGTACCGGCATTTCCTCCCCCGCCGAGAGACCCGCGGAGTATATCTCGCTGAGCAGCTGCGTGGGTGCCAGCGTGGAGGTGTATGCCTGGAAATAGAGCAGCAGTCCGCAGCCCGGATACCGCTGCTGCCAATAGGCGGCATTGGTCCGCACCTGGGCGTAGATATCTGCGGAATCGCCGATAAGAGGCGACCGTGAGCCGTGCGGACTGCAGAAGCTGCAGCCGCCGCTGGTACGCAGCCGACCGCGGTGCGGGCAGGAGAACCCGGCATCAACCCCGATCTTGAATACCTTGCGGCCGAAGCGGTGCTGCAAAAATCGACCCATCGTCAGATAAGGTATGTCATGCATATGAACAAGCCCTGTACATGGGCGCAGAATAGAGGATTTCAATGCTTTTAACAATCGGCCAAATTCAGTACACTGGAACCTGGAGGCCATACATGCGAGCAGTGATAACTGTCGTCGGCACAGACAAAGCCGGCATCATCGCCGCGGTCAGTACTGCACTGGCGGAACGCGGAGTTAATATTTTGGACATCAGTCAGACTATTCTGCAGGGCAACTTTACCATGATGATGCTGACGGATTGTTCAGCCATGCCGATTTCTATTCAGCAGCTGCGTGAAGATTTGAATCAACTCGGGCACGAGATTGAGTTGATGATTACCATACAGCATGAGGATGTCTTTCGATCAATGCATCGGGTGTAAGGAGCAGCTATGTTTTCCCATTTTGAGGTTGAGCAGACCTTTCGGATGTTCACCGAACAGAATCTTGATATCCGCACCACTACCCTCGGTGTCAATCTTATCGATTGCATACGCGGCAGTGTCGAGGCTACCCGGCAGGCTGTATACGAAAAGATCAGCCGGGGTGCGGAGCGGCTCATTACTACCGCAGAAGAGATCAGCAACGAATACGGTATCCCCATCATAAACCGGCGCGTGTCGGTTACCCCGATATCGGTGATTGCAGAGGCTTGCGGAGACCGCAATCCGGCCGGCTTTGCACGTATTCTGGATGAGGCGGCAGATGCGGTGGGGATCGATTTCATCGGCGGCTACAGTGCACTGGTTCACAAGGGGACTACCCCCGGCGAGCAGCGGCTGATCGATTCCATCCCCGAGGCTCTGGGCACAACCAAACGCGTCTGCGGTTCGGTAAATCTGGCCACCAGCCGAAGCGGGATCAACATGAACGGTGTAAAGCGCATAGGCGAGATTATCAAGGAACTTGCAGAGGTAACCGCCGAACAGTCGGGATTCGGATGCGCCAAGCTTGTAGTATTTGCCAATGTGCCGGAGGATAATCCGTTTATGGCCGGGGCCTTTCATGGCTTCGGTGAGCCGGAGTATGCCCTGCATGTCGGAGTCAGCGGACCGGGTGCGGTTTACTCCGCGATAAAGAATAATCCCCATGCCGAAATGGATGAGCTCGCTGAGATAATCAAGCGGATAGCCTTCAAGATTACCCGTATGGGACAGCTGGTGGCCGAGCAGGCCGCCAAGCGGATGGGTGTTACGCAAGGGATTGTGGATCTTTCACTGGCCCCTACCCCTGCGGTCGGCGACAGCGTTGCACGGATCCTCGAGGAAATGGGGGTCGAGCACGCCGGGGCCCCGGGCTCTACTGCTGCACTGGCATTGCTGAACAACGCCGTAAAAAAGGGCGGGCTCATGGCCAGTTCACGGGTGGGAGGATTAAGCGGATCCTTCCTGCCGGTAAGCGAGGATGAGGGGATGGCCGAGGCTGCCGAAATCGGTGCGCTGACTATCGAAAAGCTGGAAGCGATGACCTCTATCTGTTCGGTTGGACTGGATATGGTCGTTATTCCGGGAGACACCAGTGCTTCCACTATCTCCGGTATCATTGCCGACGAACTTGCTATCGGGATGATTAACCACAAGACCACGGCAGCCAGACTCATTCCCGCACCGGGCAAAAAAGCCGGTGAGTGGGTCGAGTTCGGGGGACTGCTGGGCAGAGCACCGGTAATGCCGGTTAACACATATGGCTGCGAACGCCTGATTCAGCGGGGAGGAATGATTCCTCCCCCGATATCCGGCTTCAAGAACTAGTACCA
>CAZANF010000205.1:0-5322 GCA_964486425.1 uncultured Spirochaeta sp.
TGGATTCACCGTAATCAGTCCCTCCACCTTTTCGCCAGATCACCAAAGGCATCTATACGCCTGTCACGAAAAAAGGGCCATATGCGACGCACAGCCTCCACACGGGCCTGGTCGATATCCACTACCATATTTGCACTGCTGTCTGTCGGAGCCTCGGCCAGAATCTCGCCCTGCGGTCCGGCCGCAAAGCTGCTTCCCCAAAACCGGATTCCTGCGGTTATCCCGGAGGGATCCGGCTCATACCCGACCCGGTTGACACTGATCACCGGCAGACCGTTCGCCACCGCATGCCCGCGCTGGGAGATTTGCCAGGCCTGCCGCTGCCGCTCATGCTCCTGGGGACTGTCCCCATGTTCATACCCGATTGCGGTGGGATAGATCAGCAGATCGGCGCCGGCCATTGCCATGAGCCTCGCTGCCTCGGGATACCATTGATCCCAGCAGACCAGTACGCCCAGCCTGCCCACGGATGTATCAATGGGGGTGAATCCGAGGTCGCCGTGGGTAAAATAAAACTTTTCATAGTATGCCGGATCATCCGGTATATGCATCTTGCGGTAGCGCCCGGCTATGCTTCCGTCACTTTCCAGCACCACGGCGGTATTGTGAAACAGGCCGGGGGCCCGCCGTTCAAACAGCGAGGCAACAATCACAACCCCCAGCTCCTGCGCCAGGCTCCCCAGGTAATCACTGCTGGGACCGGGAATCGGTTCGGCCAGATCGAATACCGCCGGATCCTCGGTCTGACAGAAATACGGTCCGGCATGCAGCTCCTGCAGCACCACAAGCCGGGCACCGCGGGCGGCACAGTCACGGATCCCGGCCTCGGAGATCTGTAAATGAGCGCTGCGAATCCCGTCGGGTCCTGAACCGGCAGATGCTTCCGCACCGCTGTGCTGCACCAGTCCGACTCGAAGCTCAGCCTTCGACATACCTATCCTCCTTATCAGCACCCGTATCCCGGGGACGGTCCGGAACAACCCCGGCCGGCAGCTGCATGGTAATACAGTGCAGTGAACCATGCTGGTAAATCAGCGGCAGACAGTCTACACCGCGAATACTCCGGCCGGGAAACAGACCGATCATTACACTAAATGCCTGCGCATCCTCCGGTACTCCGTACTGGGGAACCCATACGGATGTATTGGTAATCAGGAAATTGGCATAGGTAGCCGGTAAACGCTCTCCGTCTGCCGAATAGATCGGCGAAGGCAGGGGAAGCGGAACCAGCCGATACGGATCACCATCCGCTGTGCGCAAAGCTGCAAGCTCGGATTCCATTGCGCTGAGGCAGTCATAGTGGTCATCGCCGGGATTACTGCATTGGGTGTAGGCAATGGTTCCTGCGTCACAAAACCGGGCAAGAGTATCAATATGAGCGTCTGTATCGTCGCCGATCAATCGGCCATGATGCAGCCAGAGAATCCGGACTGCACCCAGACAGGTGCGCAATCGGTCCTCCAGATCGGAGACATCTGCATCCGGGCTGCGGTTGTAATCCAGCAGACACTGTGCTGTAGTCAGGATGGTTCCCTGACCGTCACTCTCAATCGATCCACCCTCGAGTACAAACGGAACCGTACGCACCGGGGTATCACCGAAGGCCCCGGCCACCGAGAGGCGGCGAGTAAGTAAATTATCAAGATTGGCGGCGAATTTCATGCCCCAGCCGTTAAATATCCAGTCAAGCAGTACCGGTTCACTGTTCCGGAACACCGTAATCGGACCGAAATCCCGGGCCCAGGTATCGTTGATGGGGGCTTTATAAAGGTACAGTTTATCCTTCCCGATACCGTATCGCAGCAGTGTTTCGCCGGCCTCATCGGGATCGGAGCATACCAGCACTACCAGGGTCTCATGACATAGCTCCCTGAGGATGTCGGCAACGCATCGCTGTACAGTCTCCAGATCAGTATGCCAATCAGTATTCTCATCCGGCCAGGCCAGCAGCATGCCGCTCTGCGGCTCCCATTCGGCCGGGAGTCCCCATATTTCATGGTTCATAATCGGGTATGGTAGGATTGCAGTCGGCATCTGTCAAGGCAGGCGGTCATGGAACCTTTAAGACCACGGAAGCTGGAAGGGAATTACTACCACAAAGCGCGATCCCTCACCGTAAGTACTGTGTACAGAAATAGTTCCGTCGAGGATATCCACCAAACGCTGCGTAATCGGCAGGCCCATGCCGACGCCCCCCTGCTCCCGGGTCAGCGACCCGTCACCCTGCGCGAAGGTTTCATAGATAAGCGAAATCTGTTCAGAGGTAATCCCGATGCCGGTATCGATAATCTGAAAACGCAGCTTTACCGAAGCGGTGTCCTTATGAACATGGGGATCAAGATCAACCCGAACGTCCACCTTCCCCTTTTCGGAAAACTTGATGGCATTCCCGATAAGATGCAGCAGTATCTGCCGCAGCCGGGTCTCATCCCCGACGACCGTCTCGGGAACGTCCGATTCGATGTGACATTGCAGATCCAGTCCCTTGCGGTGAGCCGTCGACTGATACTCCGAAACAATGTGCCCGACAAGCACACGCAGGGAAATATGATGGCGGGCAACCGCTATCCGGCCGGTTTCAATCGCGGAAAAATCCAGCATATCGTTTATGAGAGTCATGAGCTGCTCACTGCTGCTCTCAATGGTCTGCAAGAAATACTGCTGCTTCTGGCTGAGATTCGTCTGGCTCATCAGTTCACTCATACCCAGTATTCCATTCAGCGGGGTTCGAATTTCATGGCTGATGTTGGAGATGAACTGCGATTTCAGTTTTGCAGCCTGATGGGATTTTTCACGCAGGGACGCCATTTCAATAGCAGCGGCAGCAAGATTCGCGATAACCTCAATTAATCCGATTTGATTTTCATCAAACCCGTCCTCGCCAATACAGTTGATTGCCGTTAACACCCCCAGTACCTTCTCATGGAAGATCATCGGGGCAACGACCAGCGGTCCGCTCTGTGAGTACAGGCGACGTTCGCGTACAATAGCTGTTTCACGGGTTTCATTATAGGGGTCCGGTGAATAGACCGTGCAGCGCTCGCGCATGGCATACCCCCCTAACCCCTCCCATAGCTCGTGAAAATCAATCTGCAGCTTGTCCAGGGATTCACCGCCGCTGCTGACAAAATCCAGTACCTCACCAGCCGCCAGATCAACATGAATCAAGGTCATCCGATGCGGTTTGAGGGCATCCATCGCACAGCGAACCACTGTCTGAAGAACGCTGTTTACATCATCCGTAGCGATGAGGGCCTTGCTCGTTTCATATACCGCATGTAAGTCGGGATTCATTCTATACGTACTGTAGGTTAGCAATCATCCTGAGTCAAGCGTATACTGTACCTGAGGAGAGTTGAATGAAGATCGCAATAAATACCGGCGGAGGTGATGCACCGGGACTAAACGCCGTTATCAGAGCCGTAGTCACTGCAGCCCTGCAGCGTGGATGGAGCTGCCACGGCATCAAGGAGGGCTACAACGGCATCCTTGAACCGGAAAGATTTCCGGACGGCGGGGTTGTCCCGCTGAGTCGTGCATCAGTGAGCGGAATAACCCATCTTGGCAGGACCGTCCTGAGCACCACAAACAGAGGCAGCCCGCTGAGCTATGGGGAGACCATTGACGACGGCGGCATTATAAACGTTGACCGTTGCGACGAGATGATCAACTATCTGCATAGCGAGAATTTCGATGAGCTGATAGCTATCGGCGGTGACCGCTCGCTGTAAATTGCCCATGAAATAGGCCGACGGGGGAGATTCAATGTAATCGGGGTACCCAAAACGATTGACAACGACCTGAAGCACACTACCGCCACCTTTGGTTTTGATACCGCGGTTACCTTTGCCACCGAATGCATCGACCGTCTGCACACCACCGCCGAATCGCATAACCGAATCATTGTAGTGGAGGTAATGGGCCGTTACGCAGGGTGGATCGCCCTGGAGGCCGGAGTTGCCGGCAGTGCGGATGTAATCCTCATTCCGGAAATCCCGTACGATCTCTCGCGGGTTGCCGACAAGATCCGTCGACGCGGTGAAACAGGTGCAGGGTTCTCTATTGTCGTAGTCGCCGAGGGAGCGCATCCGAAACAGGGAAGCAGACGGGTTATCCAGAAGGAAATCGGCAGGGCGGAGCGGCTTGGGGGTATCGGCAACGAGATTACCAGGGTCCTGCAGCGGCTGACTGGCCAGGAAGCCCGCTGTGTCGTCCTCGGGCATCTGCTGAGAGGGGGAACACCCAGCGCCCATGACCGGCTCCTCGCCCTGCGCTTCGGGGCTGCAGCAGTACGGGCTTTGGAGGAAGGCGGCGAACATGTTATGGTTGCGTTGCAGCCCCCATATGTAAAAGACGTACCGTTGCAGGATGTCCAACATGCGATGAAACGGGTTCCACTTGACGGCGATACCCTGGCCACCGCACGCGACATGGGAATTAGTCTGGGAGATTGATATGGACAATAAAAAAACCCCGCTGCATGCGATACATGTAGAGGCGGGAGCAAAAATGACCGGATTCGCCGGCTATGAGATGCCGATTGTGTATCCCTCCGGGGTAATGAACGAGCACCTGCTCGTCCGCCATTCCGCCGGGCTATTTGATATCTCCCACATGGGCCGAATAGAGGTTCACGGACGAGAAGGCGCCGATGCCCTGTCCTATATCCTTTCGGCTGATGTACGCCGGCTGGCGCCCTTCCAGTCCAGTTATGCCCTTATGTGCGCACCGGACGGCGGCATCCTGGATGATGTGTTTGTGTACCGGTTGCCCGATCGCTTTCTCATTGTGGTAAATGCGGCCAACCGCATATCAGATATGGCCTGGATGCGGGAACAGGCAGGCCGGTATGCAGCCTCCTTCCGCGACATATCCGATTCCACAGCCATGATCGCGCTGCAGGGCCCAACTGCCCTGGATGTCCTGGCGCATACCCTCGACCGCCCAGTTACCTGGCCCCGCTTTTATGTTCACGAGACTACAAGGGATGGCATCACCATGCTCCTGTGCCGCACCGGCTACACCGGTGAGGAGGGGGTAGAGATCATCTGCCCGTCCGAACACGCTGCAGCCCTGTGGCGCTCCCTGCAGTCAGCCGCCGAAGCTGCCGGGATTGATCTGGCACCGGTCGGACTGGCTGCACGGGACAGCCTGCGCTTCGAACCGGGATTCCCCTTGTACGGGCATGAACTCACCCCGCATGTCGGTCCGGTTGAAGCCCGATTACTCTGGGCCTGCAGCCTGGAGCATAACTTTATCGGACGTGAGGCAATTATCAGCCGCCGGGCAGCTGCCGCACAACCCGGCCATGATTCCGGCAGC
>CAZANF010000206.1:0-5310 GCA_964486425.1 uncultured Spirochaeta sp.
ACACGATTGCTGGAGGTGGGCCCTGGAGCGGTCCTTGCCGGACTGGTACAGGGTTTACTGAAGCAGGAGCCGCGTGAGGGTATCAAGGTACTCCCTGCCGGAACGGTTGAGGATATCGCGGCACTGCTCACATAAACAGAACAATTTGGAGGATAGAAGTATGGCACATACAACAGCAAAACTGCTGGAAAACAAGACAGCACTGGTGACCGGCGGCAGCCGCGGAATCGGCAAGGACATCGTCCTGCGGCTGGCGGCGCAAGGCGCCTCGGTCTATTACCTTTCGCACAGCGCGGGGCCGCATATTGATGAGTTTTCCGCGGCGGCACGCGAACATAATGTGCACATTACCCACAAGCAGGGCAGCGTCGCCGACTCCCAGCGTGTTGATGCAATAGTGAAGGAGATCCTTGCAGAATCCGAAGGGGTTGATATCCTGATTAACAATGCCGGGATAACCCGTGACGGGCTTATTATGCGGATGTCGAATGAGGACTGGCAGCAGGTTCTGGATATCAACCTCAGCGGTACCTTTTATCTTTGCCGTGCATTGACCCGCAGTATGCTGCGTCGCCGGGCTGGATCTATTATCAACGTATCATCTATTGTCGGGCTTATCGGCAATGGCGGGCAGACAAACTACAGTGCCAGCAAGGCCGGACTGATCGGGTTCACCAAGAGTCTGGCACGCGAGGTCGCCAGCCGCGGGGTACGTGCGAATGTAATCGCCCCCGGGTTTATTCGCACAGATATGACCGATCAGTTGAATGATGAGCAGAAGGAAGCCCTGCAGACCCAGATTCCGCTGGGTCGTATCGGGGAATCCGGTGAAATTGCCGATGCAGCGGTTTTTCTGGCATCGGACATGGCATCATATATTACCGGGCAGGTGATCGAGGTCACCGGCGGTCTGGGTATGTAATCAGGAGGACGGATATGAGTAATGAAAAAACACAGGTAGTTATCACCGGCATGGGAGCAATATCCCCCATCGGCAAAAGTGTTCCTGAGCTCTGGGACGCAATCAAGGCAGGCCGGAGTGGAGCAGGGCCGATTACTCGCTTCGATACAACCGACTTTGCCACGACTTACGCCGCTGAGGTGAAGAACTTTGATGCCAGGGATTATATGGATGCGCGCGATGCGCGCAAAATGGACCGGTTTGCCCAGTACTCCGTTGCCGCTGCCAAAGAAGCCCTGCACGATGCCGGGCTGCTGGCGGATGACAAGCTGGCACACACATACAGCGAACGGACGGCGATTATTCTCGGGGTAGGCATCGGCGGCTTTGAGACCTTCGAGGCATCACTGCGAACCCTCGTTGAGAAGGGCCCTTCCCGGGTTCCGCCGATGACTATTCCCAAGCTGATTGCCAATATCGGTCCTGGAAATATCGGTATTGTATACGGGGTCTACGGACCGGCATTCAGTCTGGCAACCGCGTGTGCCTCGGGTACGGATGCCCTTACCAATGCGAAGCGCTGGATTGAGTCCGGGATTGTTGACGTGGTAATTGCAGGCGGAGTAGAGGCCTCTATTACCACGCTTGGGATATCCGGGTTTAATGTAATTCAGGCCCTCAGCACCAGGTACGCCGATGATCCAACCAAGGCCAGCCGGCCGTTTGACAAGGACCGGGACGGGTTTCTTATGGGTGAGGGAGCCGGGATTCTGATACTGGAGAGCGCCGAGCATGCGGCCAAGCGGAATGCCCGGGTATATGCCACTTTGGCGGGTTCGGCAATGACCTGTGATGCGAATCACCTTACCGCTCCCCATCCGGAAGGTCTCGGCGCAATAGCTGCGATGAAGCTTGCATTGAATGAGGCTCAGCTGCAGCCGTCCGAAATAGATTATATCAACGCCCACGGCACAAGCACCCCGATTAATGACCCGACGGAAACCAAGGCTATTAAATCGGTGTTCGGGGATCATGCCTACAAACTGAAGGTTTCCAGCACCAAGTCGATGACGGGTCACTGCATTGGAGCAGCCGGCGGTCTGGAGGCTATTATCAGTATCAAGGCCCTTGAAGAACAGTATTTTCCGGCGACTATCAATCTGGATGAACCCGGCGAGGGTTGTGATCTGGACTATGTACCGCACACCGGGGTTTCCGGCAGTATCCGAGCCGTAATGTCGAATTCTCTCGGATTCGGCGGGCATAATGGAATCGCGATTTTTACCAGGTGATCCGGCGAGAAATATTTTGAAAATATCCGGGTCTCATTGAGTCCCGGAGCTGTACTCTCCTGCGAAAACTACCGATACTAACACTATGAAACGTACAACCTTGATCACAGTTATCGCTCTGCTGCTTGCCGGCGGGGGCTCGGCGGCTGCGACCTCTTTTTCAGTCGGGCTCGGAAGCGATTTTTTCCGGTATGAACATACATATCTTTCCACACAGCTCACCTATATCGGCGATATTACTGAAAACGTCGAACTGAATATCGGCGGTACATTCGGTATCCGGGTAGAGGAGCAGCAGCCCGGCTTTCTTCTGCCGCTGCATCTGGGACTGGATTTTCTGTTTCCCGAGATTGTTGGTGCCGATGGTCTGCTGGGAATCGGTGTTACCCCGGCCTTTAACTGGGGTGTAAGTGTTGATAATTTTCGCTTCTATCTCGGGCCGCATATCCGGGCAGGTGTTCGAATACCGGTGCATCCGTTTATGCGATGGTACATAGAGGTTCAGCAGAATCTGCACATCGGCCCGCCGCAGTGGATAAGCACCTCTACACGGGTAATGACCGGGATTAACTTCTTTTTCGGGCAGTAACTTCTGTCGCTTCCCTTTGGTGAGTTTCTGATTTTTCTGTAATATACAGGGTAAATCTGCTACACTGTACCAAAAGGTCCGGAAGTAGATGGAGGCGGCATGGAAATTACAGAGGATATTCAGGTAACCTTTGAGCAGGAATCGCTCATCGATATGCACAGTATCATGAACACCCTCAATCTGTTGTCGCTTGAATTGTATCTGGTCAATCGGCGTGTAGGGGGATACACCCCGATAGATCTTATCCTGCAGGAAATCCATCGAATCGGCAGGGCGCTGTATCGCAAGGAAACCGCTCACTATGAAGCTGCCAAACTTGAAAGCCTCATTCACAAGATTCGTGAAGCAGTGACCGCTGCACGGCTGCTTCCAGGTGTGAAGGAAGAACTCCCTGAAGAGCTCGAGCGTTCAGCCTTGAACATCGAGAGCATTATTACCGTAATGCGGGTTCGTATACGTGAAATTATCGCCCGGGCTGATGATGCATACGCATGGGTTACGCACAGTATCGGGGAACTGCATCATAATTTCCGGGTGGTTTTTGATGCAATACAGCGGAACAGCAAGGGCGCGTATAAAATAGTCGAGAATACCGCCCAACATGGTAAGGGGGATTACCTTATTGAGCTGGTAATCAGCAGTTCAGAGGATTCCACCATCAGGATGCCGGCGGTATTTCAGGATGTAATGCGGGATCTGATCGCAAATGCCCGGAAATACACCCCGCCGGGGGGGCGCATTCTCGCCGAGCTGGAAAACGACGGCAATGAGCTGCATTTTCGTGTACAGGACACCGGGGTCGGTATCGAGCCTGACGAGCTGGAGCGAGTGGTTGTGTTCGGTGTTCGCGGAAGCAACGTGCTGCAGCGGCCGACCCGAGGTGGCGGTTTCGGTTTGACCAAAGCGTATTTTGTTACGCGCCGCTGCGGCGGGCGCATGTGGATCGAGAGCCAATTGAACCGGGGCACCCGGATCGACATTGTTCTTCCGGTGCCGGAAGATGTACAGCAGCGGTAATTATCTCATCCGCAGATCCTATCTGCCGAAGATATTTTTGAACATATCCTCCACCTGCGTTTTTGCCTTCTCCATATGTTCGTTCAGATTCTCGACGATATTTGCCAGGGGATCCTCCGAGCGTTTCACATCCGCGCGGTAGGAATCCGCTGCCTCCTTGAAGCGCTTGAAAAGGTCTTCATTTTCATGTTCGTCGCGCTGCTGATATGTGCCCTCCATAATCTTGTCGTAGGCACCGGTTTCCACCCAGGCCTTGAGCTCGGAGAGCCGGAGGACAGGGAACGGGTGGGATTGGCCCAGCAGATTCATGAGCTTGTAGACCCCGTCCAGCACGGTTTCCCCCTGATCATACTCGGCTGCCTGCCGGACGAATTCATCAATGTTCATCTGGCTTGTTTTCGGACCGCCTGCCAGCTTCATAAGCGTTGAATATGCCACATCTACATCCTGGGTTACCAGTAATCCGGCTCGATCGGCGCTGAGTTCGCTTTTGCGATCCCATTCGCGCAGGGCCATAATCAGCGAGATGAGTCCGGCTCGTCCGATCGGAAGATAGAAGATCTGCAGTCCCAGATTTACCAGCAGATACAGGATTGTCTTGTACACGGCATGGCCGCTCATAATATGCCCTATCTCATGCGCCAGTACCCCGAGCAGCTCGGCATCTGTCAGTGAGTCCTCAAGCGAGGAGTGAATCACAATGAAGGGGGTGCGAAACCCGACTGCCATAGCGTTATAGTTCGGGTTCTGGGAGACATATACCTCAGGGGTCTCCGGGGTATCCAGGATGCTGCATGCCTCGGCGGTAAGGCGGTGAACCCGCTCAAACTGGGTAGGGCTGGTGCGCACGGCGGTCGCCAGGAAAAGGTAGCGCAGTGCACGTTCGCTGGTTCCGCCGAACAAGGTCTTGATCACATCCTCTAACACCGGCAGCTGTTTCAGGGCGGCCATTGCAGCCCGGTCGGCCGGGTGTTCCCAGGTTGCCGGGCTGATATTCTTTAAAATCTTGTGTGCATGTTCCATGCATATAGTGTAATGCTCCCGTGACGCAGGTGCAAATGCTAATGCGGCAGATGCGGGCGGAGTTTCCCGTAGGTTATAACCCCGAGCAGCGCAAAGGCGATGGCGATCAGGTAGGAGTAGTAGCCCAGGCCGACCAGAGCGTATAAAGGCCCGGGACAGGCGCCGGTTAAAGCCCAGCCGAGTCCGAAAATCACTCCTCCGGAGAGATTGCCGATTTTATTGAAGGGTTTGCCGATCAGATTAAATTCATTGCTGTCGCGGTATTTCAGTTTGAATGCACGGATAAGCGCGACCGAAAGGGCGCCGACAGCCACTGCGCTGCCGATAATCCCGTACATATGGATTGCCTGGAACGCGAACATCTCCTGAATCCGGTACCAGCTGATAACCTCGGCCTTCGACAGCACGATGCCGAAATAGATGCCGATGGGGAAGTAGAGCAGAAATTGCCTGGTAAGCTTCGGCTGTTCGGTTGCGGATGCGGATGC
>CAZANF010000207.1:0-5308 GCA_964486425.1 uncultured Spirochaeta sp.
TCAATAATCTCTTCATCCGGCGAAGTCCCGATAATATGGACACGACCGCCGGCAGCATCAAGAGCGGCTTCAACGGCCTCGGCGATCCTCGAACGGCTTTGCCTGCTGAGCTTCAGACGATCGACAACAATCTGGATTGAATGCTTTTTATTCTTTTCAAGCTCAATTGTTTCTTCCAGCTGATGCAGTTCGCCGTTCACCATTACCCGTACAAATCCTGAACGCCTGGCATCATCCAGAACCTTTTTGTGCTGACCTTTCTTCCCCTGAATCACCGGGGCAAGAATCGAGATTTTGGAATCCTCGGGCAGCTCCAATATGGTTTCGATAATTTCATCTACAGTCTGCCGGACCAGGGGTTCCCCCGTAAGTGGGTCATGCGGTGTTCCTATGCGTGCCCATAACAGGCGAAAATAATCATAGATCTCGGTAACTGTACCGACGGTTGAGCGAGGGTTTCGATTCGTTGTTTTTTGTTCAATGGAGATTGCCGGGGAAAGGCCTTCGATATAATCTACATCCGGCTTGTCCATACGCCCGAGAAACTGACGTGCATAGGCCGACAGTGATTCAACGTATCTGCGCTGGCCCTCTGCGAATATGGTATCAAATGCGAGAGATGATTTTCCTGATCCACTTAGACCGGAGATTACAATGAGTGAATCTCGAGGTAACTCAACATCTATATTTTTGAGGTTGTGCTCACGGGCACCTTTAATTATTAGGCTTTTCATTGGCCCCTGTACGATACGTTATTTTTTTCGTTGTATCAATCGTGACTGTCGCTTCAGACATGTGAAAATTACTTCAGTGACCGATCATGGCTGCTGCGTCGAATGAAGGAATCCGGAAGCGTTGGTTCCTGAAGCTGCTTAAGCGCCCGATCACGATAAAGTGACGGACCGGGAACCTGGGCTACAATCCTCCACAGATCATTTGCAACTGATTGTTGTCCCTCAATGTAAAATGCATCTGCAAGATGCAGAAGCTCACTGGTAAAAGAATCATTTTCCAGATACTCCCGCAAATGCTCTGTTCGGGGATCATCGTTAAAGATATCACTATAGGTCTGGAGTACACTGGAATATTCGTAGGTAGGAAAAATCCTGCGCATCTCTTCGATAACATCAGAGAATCCCATGAGAGCAGCAAAGACAAGATGGTCGACAGCTTGTGACGGAAGATTCTGCAGCAGAAACTGCATACCCAATTCCCGATGAGCTGTTCGTGAGAATATTTCCGGAAGCCTGTACAGTTGAAATAGCTGGTCTATCCCCTGCTGCTGTATTACCCGACGGTAATTGCGCCTTGCATCCTGATGCTCGTCCTCGGTAAAATACGGGTCGTCGGCCACAATGCCAAGCAGTAAATCCTGCAGCATGCGTTGTTCATCACGATGGAGCCGGACTTCTGCAAGGGTATATAATATAAGATACTTGTCTTCGGGAGTATAAAGGAACCGGGACTGATTCAAGGCCTGCTGGAGCTCCCGTATCCCGAGCTGATCGTCTCCAGAACCGATATATGCATTCCCCAATCCGTATAGGGCTTCGGGCAGTGTACCTTCCCGACTCAGAGCCTCGTTGAAAAACTCAATGGCCGAAGATACCTGCTGATCTTCCAGTTTATGCATTCCCTGCTGAACCAGGACCCAGGACGGGGTTTCTTCTGCAAAATCGCCGCCGCTTTGTGCAGATAGCGGCAATATTGGAGATATACTGAAAAATGTAATAGTCAGAACCAACGTGAGCCATTTAAGAGACTGCATAAACGATTTATCGGAGGATTTCCGGATGGAGTAAAGCAGCCCGCAGTGCAGATCACGTTCCCGGGCCGCTTTATTGATCATCTGATACTGCAGCGGCAGGTTTACACAACCCCGAGGAGGAAAACCATTACAAACAAGGCAACGGTCTCAACCAGGCCAAGTACCATAATGTAGTTACCGAAACCCTTGCCCGATTCAGCTAATGCATCCGAACTAACAGCTGCGGCCTTTCCCTGGAACCATGCGGAAAATCCCATGGCAATACCGCCTAGCAGGCCGGCGCCGAACAGCAAAGAAGCCGAAGTCTCACCGAGGGCAGCTGCATCGGCTAATGCTCCCATGAGAATAAAACCGTAGATTGTCTGGGTAAGTGGAGCCCCGACAAATGCGATCAGCAAGAAGGGAGCCGGCTTGTTCTGCATAAAGCATTTCTTCCATGCCCCTACGGCAGCCATGCCGGCCGTTCCGGCACCAATAGCTGAACCGATGGCTGCAAAAGCCAGCGCCGACGCTACGCCAATAAATCCTATGTCCATGTGTTTCTCCTTATGAGTACTAAAGTATCTGTATGCACCGACACATGCCGGCTAACTACTATCATTCTGTATGACTGGCATCCCGACCAGTTTTCGGTGCCCGTGCTCGGAACGGGCGAAACATCTCCCCTGTCCATTCCATACCCAGCGCACCGGAAAACTCGAGCATATTCAATCGAACTCCATGTACAACCACCGACAGTGTGGCCATAAACAAATTGATTGTATGTCCGAGAAGGATGATTATTGCCCCGGCAATAATACCGGCAACACCGCCCCCCAGGGCTTCACTCGCGCCGATCCCCATCGCATTAAAGCTCTTTGCAATCTCCACCGATGCCAATCCGACTGCGAAAAGACGGATATAGGAAACTATATCAGAAAACCGGCTGACACTGGAAAGGCCATTTACCATTAAGTCCTTGAAGCCATTGCCGATTCCGGAGATAAATTTGCCTTCCTGTGAACCAAACACAGTCACGACTGAAAAACCGGCAGCAATGAGATAGAGCGAGAAAGACGGCAGTTCATCACCGAGCACTACATTCTGCACGAGAAAAAACAGACCGACCAGCATTGTCAGCCACCCAAGCTGCCCGATTGATTTCAGCTTGTGAGGCCCCGCCAGGGTACGTGTAAAGCTCCACAAAAACGCGAGCGCCATATGTATCAGGCCGAGGATGAAGCAGAAACGCTGTACGAATTCCACACTATGCGGTTCGAAGCTGTGCAGCGCGGGAATTACGAGGAACGAGAACGGTTCCATTCTGGAAAAGGGTTCATAGCCGAACCAGTTTCCGGTGAGAGCCCCCCAGATGATTGTGGCGATGCTCAGCACCATTACCAGTATAATTCCATCGGGAACCGCTCCGTGGGAGCGCTTTGTCCGGGCAGCGAAGAATATCCCGGCAGCAAATATCAGACTGCCGTATCCGGCATCCGATATAATCATCCCGAAAAAGACGGCAAAGAAGAGCAGAAAGACAGCGCTGATATCGAATTCCCGGTACCCGGGGACTGTCCCCAACAGATTGAAAACCGGCCGGATAATGCGTACCCATCTGGGATTGCTTAACTGCGTGGGGGGAGAATCCTCGGGATCAGGGTCTCGTATGAGTATTCCCCACTGCTGCTCCCTTGCTGTTGCTTTGAGAGCTTTGGTATCACTTGCCTGCAGGTAACCGGTGAGCACACTGAGCTGTTCACTATCCTCCATACCGGTACAAACCTGTTCGAATTCGATATATTCAGACAGCAATTCGGCAGCATCCTGCAGTATTGTTATATCGTGAGCAAGTTCCTGCAGTTTTGTGCAAATCCGGCCTATCTGCCTGTCGATCTCTTCCATTTCAGATTGCAGCTGGCGTAAGCCTTTGTTTGGTATAGTTACCACCGAGCCTGCATCAAGCTCCGGCCTGGTACCCTCCCATATCAGGGCTGCATAGATGCTGCCCTTTTGCCGGTTGACCTGCCAGGCCCGGAAATCTTCAGGCAGTGCAGCCCATTCCTTTGTGGAAAAGACCCGCAATTCAAGGTTGACACCGGCTTGTTCTATATCGACAATGTCCGACGGGTCAAAGTCACCCCAGGGAACCAATCGCTCGTAATCGCGCAGGAGTTTGTCTTTTATATCCTGAAGATCCCGGCGTTCATCCGACAATGTATGCACCTGCTCCGCAAATTCGACCGCCTGCTGTATCCCGGTAAAGCTGGTCCCGGTTTCTTTCCGGTGATGCTCGCTTTGCTCGGCGTTCAGGATTACCTCGGCCCGATCGATTGAGTGCTTCAGCTTAATAAGGCCGGTCAGGCTTGAACTCTCCACCGTCCGGCTTTCTACATGCACCAATCCGGCATCCGCAAGCGCATCTGCGGTTTGAATTCGGCGGTCGTTTTGCACAATAATGTGTGCTTTCTTCATTGGAACGATCATGATTTAGCCACCCGTTCTACTTTGTTCTTTGCGATCTTTCCTCGTACGACCGAGGCTGTCTGCTGATCACCAAGATAGATTCTTATACTGCGGATATTGTCCTGTGCCTCTGGAATCTTTACTTTTTCAAACAGATTAACCCGCTGTGTGGTGATTCTCAGCTCGTCTTCCAGCAGCCGCAGCTGTTCCTTCAGTACCGCGATCTCTGCATCAATACTCAATAATTTACACAGTTCTTCGATACCGCGATCAACCCATGGAGGAGTCAGATAAAGATCATGAGTACTGTCCTCGAATATCAGCTCTTCGAAAACCGGGATGTCGATACCAGCGATATTCCCTGTCGATGTACGTAACGACTGAATCTGAATGTACTGTTCAAGCTCCATAGACTCGCCGAAGACAGCAATCCATTTCTCCATGGAGATACGAGCCTGCTCCTTGGCCTCGAGCTTTTCACGTACGGCAGCTTCTACCTGCCGCATCACCATTTGCAGCTGCTGCTTTTTCAGGATAAGCGTAGGGAGATACCGCTGAAAACGCTTGAGCATGTCTTTCTGGTTTTTTAGCTCATTCTTCGTCAGTTTGACCTTCGCCATAAGAACCCCTGAATTATTCGCGTTCGCCGGTTACTGCATGTGATGGCCAATACTGCTCGACTAACTTGGAAGGCAGCCCGGTTTCGGCCGGCACAAAACAATCTGCTAAGGTTTTCCACCCGCGGTCGAGTGCCTCTTCAAGCGGTATATTAACCGATAAATCCATCATTTCACGCTCGAATAAATCACCGTACTTCAGAAGCTTCTGGTCCCAGTCGGACATACGGAAACCCATTGATTTCTTCTCGTTTGTCTCTTTACTGGCTGCATACAGACGTATCATGCCGTCCATAATCGCGCGGTGATCGTTTCTGGTATCCGATTTCACCAGTTCTTTCAGCCGGGATAGCGAACCGAAGTGTTCGATTCTCCCGTTGCGAAGGTAATACTGTCCCTCGGTAATATAACCGGTATTGTCGGGAACCGGATGGGTAACATCATCCCCCAGCATTGTAGTAGCACCCAGTACTGTAAT
>CAZANF010000208.1:0-5264 GCA_964486425.1 uncultured Spirochaeta sp.
AAGGATCGGGCAGCGCGGCTGTTCGGCCGTCCACCCGGACGGGAGTCGGATCGTCCACCCGGACGGGAATCCGTTCGACCGCCGGGGCGGCTGTCACGGGACGGGCCGGGGCGTCGGCCGGAGCGGTTTTCCGGACGTCCGCCGGATCTGCTGTCCCGAGCTGGTCGACGTCCGCTGCCGCCGGAGTGATTCTGCCGGGGTGCCGGCGGCTCCATGTGGTACTCATGGTTCCGGTCGATTTCAATTGGAGTCCCCAGCAGCTTTTCGATAGCGCGAAGGTCTTTAATCTCGTCACGGGCGCACATTGCGATTGCAGCTCCCTCTGTTCCCGCACGGCCTGTCCGGCCGATGCGGTGAATATAGGATTCAGCTTCATTCGGGATCTCGAAGTTAATGACATGTGTTACATCACTGACATCGATTCCTCGTGAAGCAACATCGGTAGCCACGAGGGCCTGTATTTTGCCGCGGCGAAAGCTTTCCAGGGCACGTTGGCGCTGACCCTGGGTCCGGTCACCATGGATTGCATCGGCAGGAATTGATTCCTTGCTGAGCAGTTTGGCAACTCGCGCCGCACGGTGTTTGGTTCTGGTGAAGATGATTACGCGAAACATACCGTTGTCCCGGATAAGGTTCGGCAGCAGCTTTGTCTTGTCCTCGCGGTCCATATGGAGCACGGTTTGCTTGATGCTGTCGACGGTTACCTTCTTGGGTGCGATCGCAACACGTTCGGGACTGGAAAGCAGTTCCTGAGCAAGCTGTTCAATTTCACGCGGCATGGTTGCGGAGAAAAGCACGGTCTGATCACGATTTTGCGACATGGCGGCAATACGACGCATTTCAGGAATAAAACCCATATCCAGCATCCTGTCTGCCTCATCAAGGACCAGAATTTTTACGTTACTCAAGTCAATCATGCCTTCATTGATAAAATCCATAAGCCGACCGGGGGTGGCAACGAGAATATCCGGGTTTCCGCGCAGTTTTGCTGCCTGACCTGGTTTCGGGGCACCACCGTATACAACGGTGTGGCGCAGTCCGGATCCGCTGCCGTATTTCCGCAGGCTTTCTTCGATCTGGATCGCCAGTTCCCTGGTGGGTGCCAGCAGCAGGGCGTCCGGCTGTGCCGGATTTGGCCGTCGCCGGCGGCTGTCGTTGCGGTTTCTGCCGTTGCCGCGAGCCGGATCAAACCGGGTATTGCCGGCTTCTGCCGGTCTGGCAGCTGGAGACTTCGGTGTTTTGAGCAGTCGATCAAGCAACGGCAGAACAAATGCTGCAGTTTTGCCGGTACCTGTTTGTGCGGTACCGAGCAAGTCTTTGCCTTCCATCAAAACTGGGATTGACTGGGATTGAATAGGCGTAGGAGTTGTGTATCCCTGGCGTTCTACGGCCTGCAGAATACAGCTCGCCAGATCTAACTGGGAGAAAGTGAGAGATTCCATGAATTGTCCTTTGTGTGAAACTCTTCCCGCGAGGGGTCGCACGTGTTTGTTTATTGCGGGTGAATGAACGCAGTTGTACGCAGCCGCGGGTGTGTGTCTGCGGGATTATGCCGAAGGGGCACAGATGCAGATCAGGCGGGACCACCCGGGTCAGTCAGCCGATTCCGTAGACTCCCATGCATTGCGTGATTAGTCAATAGGGCGGCGGGCCGGGGGATTTTCCCGGTAAAACTAATGTCCGCCGGAGTCTGCAATATGAAAAACCGGCTTGATGCACACAGCCGCGTTGCCACAGGCTGTGCGCCGGCATGCTTCCGCCTATCCGCTGACCAACAATCATGATTTTTGCATGCGACATTAAAAAATCGCTACCACGATTTCAATTCCTTGGCTTGCGGAAAGCCCCATCTCTTAGTATGCTTGTGAAGGAGGCGCTGAATGTCTGACAATTTCCAGCCGATGCAGCTAGTCACCTTTCAATTGGGTGAGGAACAGTACGGAATCGATATAATGGATGTCGAGGGCATAGTTAAAGTGGAGGAGGTTCGTGCAATCCCGAATTCTCCGGCCTATGTCGAAGGGATATTCAATTTGCGCGGCGAAATTATTCCCGTCATTAATTTGCACCGGCGGTTTCATTTAAAAAAGGCTGATTTAAGCGAAGAGGATACCCTGCTCAGCGGTTTTGTTATCATCCAGATTGATGATATGCTGCTGGCGGTAATCATTGATAAGGTTAATCGGGTTGTAAAAGTAGAGGGTAAAGACATTCAGCCTCCGCCGCAGATGATAAGCGGTATCGGCGCCGAATATATCCAGGGTGTGGTAAATCGCGAGGAGGAAGGGTATCTGATCATCCTTGATATTCGTCGTCTCTTCAATACTCGCGAGCTGCGTGCAATCGGCGATTATTCCATCGCTTAGTCTACAATTCGCCTCGACAATTGATATATACTTGAAAGGATTTTTTAATTATGAAAATACCTCTGTTTCGACCCGCTATCAATCGTAAAGATATGCAGGCTGTTCTGGAAACTATGGTAGACGATACCCTGGGACCCGGGCAAATCTCCGAACAGTTTGTCCTGTCGTTGCTGGAATTCTTCGACATGGAAGGCGGTATCGCTTTTCGCGAGCTGCGACGGGCGGTCGAAGTGCTGCTGAGCGCCTTGAAGCTGAAAGAGGATCAGGGAATTCTGCTTTCGCCGTTGCTGCCGCGGGTGTATGCCGAGGTAGTGTATGCTGCCGGGATTCCCTTCGGCTGGGTGGATGTTGATCCCAAAAATGGGACGGTTGGGGCGGATAATCTGGAAGCGGCGTGTGCCCTGGAACGTGATTTTCAGCCGGCTGTCCTTATCTGCGACACATCACTGGGATTCGTTCCTCCGCTTGAGATGCTGCACATCGATACAGTTGTTCTTGATGCAAGCAAGGGCTGTGGATCCCGTCTGGGAGATGCATTGGTCGGCTCAACCGCAGATTATGTGATTCTCTCACTTGAGGAAGAGGATATGCTTACCACCGGCGGGGGCGCGGCCGTGCTTGGCCGTACAAAAAAACAGGCGCAGGCACTGAATCATGCATCCTCCGGTGTGTCACGAGAGGTTTTTCTTGCTGATCTGAATGCTGCCCTCGGGGTTACCCAGCTCAAGGGGCTTCCCCAGCGATTGCTGCGCAGACAGGATATTGCCGAAATCCTGCACCGGGCGGTGCAGCAGTCGCGCCACAGATTGCTGGTTCAGCCGGGAGATGCAGAACAGGTGTATTACGGACTTCCTTTAATCGTAGAAACCGGCCGAAACGAAGTAGAGGCTTATGCCAGGAAGAAGGGTGTAGAAACACGCCCGGCCTATGTCGACAGCATACTGGACGCATACGGGCTGGAAAGCGGCTCCGATCCTGTGGATTCTCACATATCATGCCGGGTTTCAGAGGTGCCCAATGCAGCCGGGTTATGGCGGCGATGCATATTATTTCCCCTGTATCCCAGCCTGCCGAAGTCTCATATTACCGAACTGTCCAAGATTCTGGTGAGTCTTCCGTAGCTTCTTGGCCAAAATACCCGAAGTACTGATTTTTTCCGGTTGATTCGAAGCTTTACAGCAGGTGAGTGAGTAAGTATAGTTAGAGCGATGCAGAATAGAATCCGTTCAGTACTTATAATGGCTAATACGCATAAACCGGAAGCTGAAAGCATAATATCCGAAATTCAGCAGTGCCTCGCGTCTGAATCAGTGGAGGTTTTGGTCCGGTGCTTCAGCGAAGCCTCGGATATACAGGATATCCCGCCAGCGGATCTGGTCATCAGTCTTGGAGGCGATGGTACGGTACTCTATTGTGCGCGTTTGCTCGCCAACCGGCAAATTCCTGTCCTGCCGGTCAATCTGGGAAGCTTCGGGTTTATAACCGAGGTAACGGCAGCCGAGTGGTATGATGTATTCAGCGCTTTCCGGGATGGACTGGTCGAGGCTGGTTCCCGCCTGATGCTTCAGGTTGATCTGTTTCGGGACGATAAGCTGATGTGTTCGCATCTGGGTCTGAATGATATGGTTATCACCAAGGCTGTAATCTCCAATCTTATATCGGTGGATGTCTCCCTTTCAAGCGGTAAGCTGGGACGCTATCGGGCCGACGGGGTGCTGGTGGCAACCCCGACAGGTTCTACCGCGTATTCGGTAGCTGCCGGCGGTCCGATACTGTATCCCGAAATGCAGGCACTGATCCTCAACCCGATTTGCCCGTTTACCCTGTCGCATCGCCCGATTGTGCTTCCTCCTGATGAGACAATAACCATAACCATGGATGAACCGCAGCGGGCACAGCTTATACTGACGGTTGATGGGCAGACAGTGGTCTCACTCGAACAGGGTGATCGTGTGCGGGTGCGTCGAGCCCCCTTTAATATCGGCATTTTGCGCAGCTCGGCACGCTCATTTTATGATGTACTGCGATCCAAGTTTAACTGGTCGGGAGGACCGTATGATTGAAGAGATCTCGATACAGAACTTTGCGCTCATTGATCGACTCTCGGTACGGTTTTCATCAGGAATGACCGTATTATCCGGCGAGACCGGAGCAGGAAAATCGATTCTGGCGGGTGCCCTCGGGCTGCTGCACGGAGAGCGTGCGGATACAGGTTCAATTCGAACCGGCTGTCAGGAGGCAATGGTCACCGGGATCTTTCGTGTGGCAGAGGAGAGTCCTGTTACCGAGTGGCTGCAGCAGCGGGATATTCAGCTGGATGAAGGCAGGCTGTATCTGCGCCGCACAATTAAACGTGCCGGCAGGGGATCAATTTATATCCAGTCGGTGCCGGTGCCGCTCAAAGAGCTGTCCGAATTGGGTTCGATGCTGTTTGATATGCACGGACAGCATGAGCATCAAAGTCTGTTTATGGAAGAAAATCACCGACGGATACTCGATTCATTCGGTCGACTGGATGACCTGGTGGATTCGTATCATACAAGCTTTCAGGAGCTGTCGCGTCTCCGGCGCCGTATGAATGCAATGGTCTCGGATGAGCAGGATCGACTCCGCGAAATGGATATGCTGACGTTTGCCGTACAGGAGATAGAGGCGGCAAGATTAAGCCCCAGTGAGGAGGATGACCTCATAGCCGAAAGAACTACCCTGACACAGTATGAGAAACTGCATGCCAGTCTGGAGTCTTCGTATCAGGGAATCTCCGAAAGTCGGGGTGGAGCGATGGTGCAGCTTCGAACTGCACGAGCTGCACTGGATGCCGCCGCCGAAATAGATCCCCAGCTGGCCGATCTTTCAAAACGTCTGGAGGAGATGTTCTTTGAACTGGAGGATATTTCA
>CAZANF010000209.1:0-5251 GCA_964486425.1 uncultured Spirochaeta sp.
AGATGGACAGTTTTCACAAGGGAGTGGTATATCTGACCGAATCCCTGAGAATGCTGCGCAAGCTCCAGGCAAAGGGCTACTACGGGTATCCGTTATCCTATATGGCAAGTCTGTTCGCCCGCACCGGCAAATCCGACAAGGCAATCCGTATGGCAGCCCTGCACCGAAAGAATATCGAACAGATCGGCAGTGATGTGGAAAACGGGCGAAGCGCTATGGCAATCGGGATAATTATGCATAAGGGTGGACGCATGCTCCCATCCTCACAGAAAATCCTCCAGGAGATTTGCCGGAAGATCAATCTCCCCGCTTTTTCGGACACACGTGAAGGAGCCCGTCTGTTCTACGAATATGCCATCAAGGTTTCAGAATCAGCTCATTACATTGATACCCTGATACCCGCTCATTTTCATCTTGCCCGGTTACTGCAGTCGGTCGGTGACCAGTCAGGTTTCACCGCCCACCTGAATGCGGCCTATACCCTTGCCAGAGAATCCGGCTGGTATCGCTTTGTCGACACTCTTGAATCTTCATATGGGGGAAATTTGCTATAAGTCGACCAATCCAGTATACTTATTATTAGGTAAACGATGAACAGGAGGTTCATATGAGAGAATTAAAAAGATTTTTTGTAATTATGCTTTTCGGTGCCCTGGCACTGCCCGCTTTTGCACAGTGGGAACAGAGCGGCTCCCTGACCGTTCAGGGAAATATGCCGTTAATTGTCGAACTGCAGATCGAGGACGCGAATACGACCCTGCAGCTGGAAGAGGCTGCTACAGATGTATTGATTGCAACAGTTCGTGAACGCAGCAACAGCACCAGCGGCTATACGCTCAGCCTGACATCCGCTAATGCCGGTGAACTGGCGGACGATACTGGTGATTCGTCTCTGGCATATACCTTGAGCTACGGCGGAACAGAGGTAGACCTTACCAGCGGTACCATAGTTGCGAACAGCAGCACATCACGCACCCCGGCCCAGGGGGTTGAGCAGGAGGTACTGGTAAGCCATGGTTCCGGCGATGCAGACGGAGACTTCCTGCCCGAAGGACAGTACACAGACACCCTGACTTTCGAGATTACCGCACAATAGCAGTGACACTATGAAAATACCGAATATGCGTCTGTATCTGGTGAGGCTGAATATTTTCGCCCTGCTTGTCTGCGGGGCGTTTTACATTCACGGGTTTACCATTCAGCCGATATCACAATCCTTTCAGCCCAGCGGCCCGGAGTCCTCACAGGTTTTTCTGCTGCAGAACCCGGGTGAGCGCACGGTGGCGGTTGAGCTGCGTATGCTGACACGCGAACTGCAGCCTGACGGCAGCGAGGTACGAAACCCTGCTGATAACGAGTTCAGCATCTTCCCGCAACGCGTTATTCTGGAACCGGATGAGCGAAGAACCATTCGCGTACGCTGGCTTGGCCGGGAGAATCCGGAAATAGAACTCAGCTACCGGCTGCTGGCTGAACAACTGCCGGTCGATTTCGATGAGCAGGACTCCTCCGACGGCGGGGTTATAAACCTGATGTTCCGCTATCTGGCAGCTGTATACATTACCCCGGAGGGGGCGGAGCCGGAAATTCGCATTTCGCTGGATGAAGAACCCCGAGGTGACGGCACCGAAATCCCCGATAAGCCCGTAGTCTGGCTGCGAATGGACAACACCGGCAGCCGGCATCGCATTCTCAGTGGACTGGAGATCCTCCTTCGTCTGGAGAATGGAGAAGAGCTGCGATTGGGCCCGGAAAGCCTTGAAGGCCTGGCCAATCACAACCTGACGGCAGGAAGCTCCCGCCTTTACAGGGTATCCCTGCCGGCCATGACATCAGGAGTACAGGATGTCGATTTCCGACTCTCCGATTAAGGCTTGTATCAGGTACAAACATGCGGCCGCACTGCTTTTCACCCTCATACTGGCAACTGCATTTACCGGGCTTCTATTCGCACAGGCTGATTCCCGGATAATGACTGTAAAACTGCCGATCTATCTGCGTGAAGCCCAGCTTCTTGAGGCCGATGTGCAGCTTAATGCCGACACCTATGCCCCTACAGCAATATCCAGCAGTGTCCTGCAGGAATTGCAGGGAAGAATCCGCGGGGAGATTATTCAAGGTCTGAAAGAGGATTTCCCGAACGCGGAATACCTCACGGTTGAAACCCTGGACGAGGCTGGAATGCATATAAAACTGGATGAGAGAGAATCGGTAATCCGCATTCTTCCCGTCAGGGATACCCTTATTCCGACACGCATCTCGCTCCAGGAGCGTATGGCAGCAGTTCCGACGGAAATACATCCAGGAGCGCGCCTCAGCTGGTTTGCAAATGCCCATCTTGCACTGTCTCACCATGGCACCGCCCTCTATACCGCAGAGAGACCTGTCCTTGATCACGAATTCCCCGTTCAGTTTGCCCTGGATGCAGGCAGCACCATCGAACTCTCCCCTCAGACAAATTATCTGAACATGTACGGTTCCGCGCTGTACGACTCCGAACATACACAGCCGTTTGCCCTGGAAACCGCGCGCCTGCGATGGGACCTCCCGAAAACAAGACTACGAATAGAGGGTGGGACGCTGTCACTGCCGCAGTTTGGTCTTGTCCGCGGCCATCCCGTGCTGGGGGCGGGGATTATGCGCGACGATTCGCTGCAGCCCCGTCTCGTTACCACCAGGATGGGGAGCACTTCCCTGTACCTGGATCGTCCATCGCAGATTCGCGTGCTGGTAAACAGCAGACCCGTCGATCAGCTGGAGCTGTCCGCCGGAGAATATCGGATTACCGAGATTCCGCTTTCTCCCGGTACCAACAAGGTTGAACTGGAGATTACAGATGATCTGCAGCGGAGCAGGACCGTCAGCCTTACCCCCATCGGCTACCCCAGTCTGCTGCGACCGGGATATTCCCGCTTCGCAGCTGCCGTCGGGGTTCACCGGGATTTCCTGCTGCACCCCCAGCTCAGCGGATACTATCAGCGAGGAATAAGCAATCACCTTACCATGGGGGCATCCGTTGCTGCCTCCCTGAACGAGAGTCTTGTTTCATTCGAGGCTCTTGCAGCCGCTCCTCTGGGGAATTTCAGTGCTACCTTGGGCGGCTATACCCGGATTACCCGGGACTCACCGGAATTCGATGCTGCCGGACAGCTTGAATATCGACTGCGGTTTCCGCAGTTTCCGGAACTGCCCGACGCGGCAGCCGGTATCCGTGTATCGGGACCCAAGCTGCGGACCCCGTCCCCCCGTCCGCATTCCGGCAGCACTGAATTCCTGATGCTGTATACCACCATCGGTCAGGCAATCGGGAGCAGGTTCAGCATGTCCAGCACCCTGCGCGGAGTCATTCGCCGGAACTCCTCACCAAGCTCCGCCTCGGCATCGATTACCACCCATACGCGGATAGGAAACAGCGGCAGCCTGAGTGCCCGGGCCTCACTGGAGCTTTGGGAATCGCAACCCCCCGATGTAAAGCTGAGTATCAGCTACTCATACGCACCAGGGGCTTCAGCACACAAGCCGGCGGTTTCTGTATCGCACAATGTAACCGGGAACCGAACCTCTGTCGCCACCGGAATGTCCCTCTACGAATCTGATCAGACGACGGTATCGGGATCCGCTTCCATGCATGGCCTGGGCTTTGAGGACCCCCGGTCACCATACTACACCCCTGCTGGAGCTGGAGCCGCGGTCCGGCTCCGCACGCCTGTTCTTGAGTCAAGTATCCGCACCGATTATCGCCATAACCTGCTGAGCGAAACACGAACCCTGCAGAGCAGTCTCCGCGGCGGTATCGGCATCGTATTTGCCGACGGCACTACGTCGCTTTCACGCCCGAATCGCGGGGCATTTGTAATAGCGGTACCGCATCCTCAGATGCGAGACCTTGATCTGCGGCTATCGACCGAACTCGGCGGCGGGAGCACCGGAATACACCCATGGGGCAGCGGCGCAATCCCGAATCTGCTGTCATACGGCAATTATTCGCTTTACGCCGATGCCCCCATACTCCCGGAGGGCTATACACTGGGAGAGGACCCGTATCATATCCACCCCGGTTTTCAGCAGGGAACGGTAATCACCCTGGGATCCGGAGCTACTGTTTTGCTTACTGCTATCCTGATTGACGATGACGATGAGCCGATCCCGCTGGCGGCCGGCCGGGTATATTCACTCTCACCGTCCTCGGAAGATGACCACATTCCAGCTGAAGGGGTGCGCTTCTTCTCAAGCCGTGACGGCAGCATCGAAATATACGGATTGAATCCGGGCGAATACCGCATAGAGACACGCGATGGCCGCACCGGTTCTTTCACTATTCCCCCGCAGGCTGCGGGGCGCTTCCATATGGAAGCAATATCTGTGGAGTAACATCATGCATACAAAAAATCTGTTCATTCCGGCAATGCTCGCTTTGATCCTGCTGACGGCACCTTCCGCCGTCTGGGGATTTACCCTGCGATTCAAGGGAAATCCGACCAAGCCGGTCAATGAGACCTACAACCTGCAATCGACCGTCCAGGTTACCCAGACCGCTACGGTACGGCATCGCGGAGACGCAACAGACTACTTTGTTACCTTCGACGGAGGGCAAAACGGCGAGGCAGACCTGACCGGCCGCTATGCCGCACACGAAACAAGCGCAAGCCCGCTCAATTACCAGATACTGGATGCCCAGGGTGCCGAGTTCAGCAACACCGAGGGATTCTCCGGCAGCTTTCCTGCATCCAGTCAGTGGCAGGAGATAACCTTTGAATATACCATCCGGTTTCTGCCGGGACAGTTTCCCGAGTCCGGCAGGTTCGAGGATGAGGTAAACCTTCAGATATATTCTGCGAATTCAACCACAGGATCCCCGGCTGAGGAATCTGCCATGTCGATACGGGTACAGATGGATGAGGTCATTGATATGCAGATCGTCTCCAGCGGAGCGGGATATGGCGGCGGCAGTCCTGAATACGAGCTGTCCTACGGTCGCCTGCTGCCGGAGACGACCAGAGAGGCGGATCTCTCCGTGCTGGCCAATACCAGCTACAATGTTATTCTTCAAAGCCGTGAGGGGGGTTCACTGCGTGAAGTATCAAGCGGAGATGCAGTGCCCTACCTGCTGCGGTTTTCAGGCTCGACTGTTGATCTGAGCACAGGAGGGTCTGTAACCGCAGCAGCTGGTCAATCTCCGACAAGCCCGAACGGAAGGGATTACCCGATTCAAATTGAAATACTTCCCTATGATGCTCTTCCTGCAGCTGGT
>CAZANF010000210.1:0-5250 GCA_964486425.1 uncultured Spirochaeta sp.
TTGACTTCTTCTTTCTTTATTAAAATTCCCCCCGTCTTTTATTTTGGTTTAACATCTTCTCTCTCATGTTTCCCCTGATGCAAAAAATATCTGCAGTCACGCAATATCTCGTTCCGCATTAGCCTCTTGTTTGTTTATTAGTGCCTCGCATTTGCGCCTCATGCTCTCTTATCTGCACTATATGCAGTTTTCCTGTGAACACAATATTCTCAAGCCAACTTGATGTAAATGCATCAGAAACCCGGTAGTACATTACAGGAGGCTGTATGGAAACAGAAGCACATTTGGATGCATTCCGGGCATATCTTGGGAAAAATCTTGGTCTTGATGATCGGCGTTCCGAGTGGAGTTGTTATTGGGTCTCCCGGTTTATGTACCAGTATGGTACTCCTTCACCTGGTCAGCGGGATGAAACACTTCGTTCCTTTCTCGATTCGGTCAGCAGAAAAAGCGCGGATCATGTTGTGCAGTATGCGCTTGAGGCTGTGCAGCGTTGGTTTCTGTTTCTCGACGTGCAGTGTGAAACCACCCATACGCTGAGTGACAAGGATCATCAGCAGTGGCGACAGTATACCAGTGGACTGACACAGCAGGTGCGTGAAGTTCTGCGGGTTAAGCATCGCGCGTATCGTACCGAGCAGACCTACCTGGGTTGGCTGTCGAGGTTTTTTGCCTTCCTGGAAGAACACCGGGGATTTCCCGGGAAGGAAGCTATCGATGCTGATGATTTTCGCGCCTACTTGAGTTGGCTCGCTGCCGAGAAGCGCGTGGCTTCCAGTACCCAGAACCAGGCTCTGAACGCATTGCTGCCGCTGTATCGTTCTGTACTTGCTATCGATATCGATGGACTCGATACCACACTGCGGGCGAAACCTGCCAAACGTCTTCCGGTAGTGTTTACCCGGGAGGAGGTTACTTCTATTTTACGGCAGATGCCGATGCCTTACCGGTTGATGGTGCAGATCATCTACGCCGGCGGTCTGCGCCTGGAAGAATGTCTGAGTCTGCGAGTGAAGGAGATCGATTTCGATAATGCGCTTTTAACTGTACGGTATGGCAAGGGAAACAAGGATCGGGTTACCCTGTTCCCGGAAATTTTGCACGCTGATGTCCGTCATCATCTGCAGGAACAGCGCCTGGTCTGGGAAAAAGATCGACGAAACGGCAAACCCGGCGTTGCTGTACCTCACAGCCTTGCCCGAAAATATCCTGCTCTTGCCCTGGAGTGGGGCTGGTTTTGGGTTTTTCCGGCAACCGGGTTTTGTAATGATCCTTTTACTGGACAACGTGTTCGCTGGCATGTGCATCCATCAGTGCTGCAGAAGCAGGTGAAGTCAGCCATTCGGGCAGTCGGTATTACGAAGCACGCCTCGGTTCATACATTCCGCCATAGCTTTGCGACACATCTTGTCGAGGATGGCTACGATGTGCGCACCGTTCAGGACCTGCTGGGACACGCCAATCTGCAAACAACAATGATTTACACCCATGTTGCTACGCGCAACAAGCTGGGAGTTCGTAGCCCGCTGCGGGCGGTTTTTGAGTAAGGTACAGCGGGGTCCATACGCGCAATTCGGCGATAGCTGCTGTATCGTACGGCGCTCCCTATATAATTTTTCGTTTCATTATCATTTTAATGATTAAGAAGCAGTTTCAAACCGTCACTTTTATATTGCTGAATTTTCTTATCGTGTGAAATCAGAGTATAGCCGGATTCTATTGACTGCCATATGAGCAATCTATCAAATGGATCTTTGTGGTCATCTTTTTTTGGTAGACGATAGTATGATGTCATAATTTCAGAAGATATTTCTGTTATCCTGAATCCGGAATTTTTGATTTGAATCAACAATTGATCAGGATTAAGATCTGCCAGATCAAGTTTCCCCAAGGAATATTTAAGGGATATTTCCCATAAATTAATCCCTGATATTATTTTTTGGTCAGTTTCAGATTTTAGGATAGCAAGAATTTCTTCTGATAAATTTCCTGGATTGAATAGTGTCCATAATAGAATGTGGGTATCAAGGAGATAAATCATATTCCAATAAATTCTTCTTCTGTCATTTTAAAATCATCAGAGAGCGAAATCTTGTGTTCCTTCAGAAGACCAATTTTAATCGCGTGATTTTGATTGAAATCTGAAATTGGAATTAATGCGGCAACGCTTTTCTTGTTCCGGCCATAGGTGATAATAATTTTCTCTCCTGATTCAACTTCTTTCAGTATTTCCGAGAAATGTGTTTTGAACTCTCCCACGGCTAAAGTCTTCATACATTAATCATCGAATGATTTTGTCAACTTGTCAAGAATTGCTTATACATATTACATATAATCTCTCTGTCCGTGTAACGTCTGCATAACCTGCGAGCCGTTTTTGATTCAAACACAGCGGGGTCCATACGCGCATTTCGGCGATAGCTGCAGGAGCCTGTGGCATGCGTGCTGTGCCGGACGGCGAACCAGTCTCGACACGCCAGCGCCTACTTTGTCGATTCTAATTGTAACCCAGATAATGAATGATGCAATAGCCACAATGGAGAAATTCCTTCTATCAGTATGCGATCGGATGTTCCCATTAGCTCGTCCTTATATACAAACATCGATCTTCCCTAATCATTGTTACGGCCTGCGCTCACTGCGTTCGCTCCGGTTTGCGTTCGTCTGTCGCCGAACGCTTAGGCAGGACTCATATCCTCCGGTTCCTGACGGAACCTACGGACTCGCGTTTTCTATCGCGGTATCACTTCGTGAACCACTTCCACAAAACGCATGACTACGCCAGCGGTCTGCGATAGCAGTACCGCGAGTCCGAAGGATAAGAGTCCTGACAAATAAAAAACACCGTACCCCAATGGGATACGGTGTTATTATTTAGCAGGGGCAGGACTCGAACCTGCGACCTCCGGGTTATGAGCCCGACGAGCTGCCAACTGCTCTACCCTGCGTCGTTGTTAGTAACATACAGATGTTATTCAGATGAGTCAAGGGGGTTCAGGGCGATTGGGATCGATCGGGGGTAATAAATTGTATTAAAGGCGCGGGTGCTTGATTGCGGCGTTTCTGTCCGGACGCAGTCCGTTCAGGGCTGCCCATAGAAGCAGCGGGAGCCAGGCGGCGAACCAGTACAGAATGGAGGACTGGCGGACGGCGAGGTTGTAGATCCAGTGCAGCAGAACGGCACTGCCGAGCAGTCCGATGGTGCCGGCCAATCGCCCGATGCCTGCAGATGCGTTCGGCGTGGGCGTGTGCCGTACTAGGAAGGCTGCAATGGCTGTGGTGCCGGCATGCAGCGGGACGGAGGTGAGCAAACGTATCGGCCAGGGGGAGGCTGAGGCTAGGAAGACGGTTTCCGAGAGTCCGAAGCCTAATCCAACCAGCATGGCCGGGACACGGAAAATTATCGCCAAAATGGCAGCTGCAATAAATTTAATCACTTCTTGAGGCAGGGCAGCAGACAAAAGCGGAGCGAGCGGGCTGCCCGGCTGCAGAGGGAGCCACTCCTGCAGCCATACCCCGACAAGCAGTGCCGGCCAGACCGATACAAAGCCTATCGAGAAGGTCCCCCATGCGGTGATACACCCCTTATTCGAGGTTCGCTGCTCATATTTCATGTTACTTCACAGCTGCCTGATGGCATATCGCCGACAGTCCCTGCACTAATGACTGCAGTGCGGATGTATCACCAATTGAAACCCGGATTGCATGCATCATACCGAAAGACTGCAGTGACCGGACGGTTATTCCATAGCGGAGAATGGTTTCATAGGCTTCCTGGGCGGGAATCGGGGTGTGGATGCATACAAAGTTGGCCTGGCTGGGGTAATAGTCCAGTCCGAGACGTTCCAGTTCCCCGGTGAGGTACTGCATTCCTTCCCGATTCACCTGCAGGGACCTTTCGACGAAATTGGTATCCTCCAGGGAAACGCTTCCGGCTGCCAGGGCGAGGCTGTTTACGTTAAACGGCTGCTTTACCCGCAGGAAGTTTTCGATAATCTGTGGAGAGGAGAATCCATATCCCAGTCGCAGTGCCGCCAGTCCGTAAATCTTGCTAAAGGTGTGGAGCACGAGGAGATTGGGGTAGTCGTTCAGCAGCTTTGTCGAGTTGGGAAAATCCTTTGCATCGGCATATTCGCTGTAGGCTTCATCCAGAACCACCAGGACATGGGATGGAACAGCATCTAGGAATCCGCGGATTTCGGTGTGGCTGCGATACGTACCGGTCGGGTTATTCGGGTTGCACACCCATACGATTTTGGTTTTTTCGTCGATTGCATCCAGCATAGCCGGTAAATCGTGCGACCCTTCTGCAAGCGGAACCTGCCGAATTTCACCGCCGAAAAGGCGGGTGGCAAAGGCGTACTGACTGAATGTGGTTGCTGCCATGACTGCATTGAATCCCGGTTCAATAAAGGTAGCTGCGGCCATTATCATAATGTCATCCGATCCATTGCCGAGTACAATCCGCTCCGGAGCAACCCCGTGCAGGTCGCTTAATTGATGTACCAGCTGTGCACCCCGGCCATCGGGGTATACCTCGAGCTCGTTCATCATACCCTGGATGGCGGCAGGCACCCTGGCAGAGCATCCAAGCGGGTTTTCATTGCTGGAGAGTTTAATAGCCCCGGTAACCCGCTTGCCGGGATGATATGGGGGGATCAGGCTGATACTGGTGCGCGGCACCGGTTCCGATGTGTTCATACCGGAATAGTATTCAGCCGCGGTGGTCAGGTCAAGGGAGTTTATGTACGGAAGCATGGACGGGAGAGGCTGCCGGATACCTCGCCCGGCATTGATTGCAAGCCGCCGGGGGCAGGGGATTTATCCGGCAGCACTGCTGCAGCAAATTAGCCTGAGCCTATTTTCGCGAGGGCGGATTCGCTTTCAGGTAGGCGTGGTCTTCCGACATATCGATTATAAGGTCGCTCAGTTTCATTTCCAGTGAGCGTTCAGTGGTCATTGCAAAGATAATATCATGACCCTTGCCGAATTCCTTTTTCACTGCCTGCATTAAACGGTGAATCTCATCCTGCGTGAAGCCATTCATAATTACAACTTTATTCTTCAGATACTCGTGGTTTGTAGTGTCTTCCATAGCTGCAGGGTATCCGACGAACCCCGCTTCGACAAGTACAAGCTGTGTAGTTGATTAAATATATCTGTTAAGTTAACTTGAGAATTGAGGAGGCTGCCATGTCAGAACCGCACCTGCTGATAGAGGTGAACCAGCTGTATGCGGATATGCGTGAT
>CAZANF010000211.1:0-651 GCA_964486425.1 uncultured Spirochaeta sp.
GGGAGCACGCAAAGACTGAATAAAGCATACTGGGGAAGGTGCTTCCCTCAAAATCATTCTGACAGCGTTTTGCGCATCGTGCTGTAACCATCCCTTCATTCAAATTTCATCCAATTCTCATATCCTGCGACTTGGCACCAAGTTACCGTTTCATCGAGGAGAACGAAATGGAACATGGAGCATTACAGGTGAGCGAACTGCATACAGTCTACCCCGATGGTACCCATGCAGTGCGGGGTGTTTCCTTTACCGTCCAGCCGGGTGAGCTGGTTGCGATCATTGGCGCCAGCGGGGCCGGGAAGAGCACCTTGATGCGCAACATCAACCGCCTGGTAAACCCTACTTCCGGCATTATTCATTTCTACGGGCAGGATGTTACTGCGATGCGCATGCGGAATCTGCGCAAGGTTCGTCGCGAGATCGGCATGATTTTCCAGCACTACAATCTGGTACATCGCCTGTCGGCCGTACACAATGTGCTGCATGGCAACCTGGGTTACATGTCGGCGCTGCGGGGAGGGATCGGGCATTTCACCCGCGAGGAGGTGGAGTACGCGCTGGAAATCCTTGTGCGTGTTGGGCTTAGTGAACAGGCGTTCAAGCGTGCCGACGAGCTGAGCGGGGGGCAGAAACAGCGGGTCGGACTGGCCC
>CAZANF010000211.1:661-5199 GCA_964486425.1 uncultured Spirochaeta sp.
TGCCCGCCTTGATCCGGCGGCGTCATCCCGCGTCATGCAGTACCTTCGGGATATATGCAGCGAAGAGCGGATAACCTCAGTTGTGAGTTTGCATCAGGTGGACTACGCACGGAGTTTTGCAACCCGGATCATCGGCATACGTGAGGGTGAACTCTTCTTTGATGGAGCTCCGGAGGAATGGAGCGAAGAGATGATAGCGGAGCTGTATGCGTAAACAAGGAGTGCAGTTATGAAGCGTACAACACATTCTGAATCCGATGCGGTGCGGCTGTACCCGGTCTATCTTCGTGATCGTCTTGGTACCTGGCGCAAACGGGCCATTGTCTGGGTCTTTCTGGCGGCAGTCTTCGGATGGTCGATGCTCGGAACCCGGTTTTACTTTTTGTCACTCCTGGAAGGTGCAGTCAATTCATTTCGCTTCCTGTTTGTCGATATGCTCCCTCCGGATTTTTCAGCCTTTGCACCGGCCCTGCCGGGGCTGCTTGATACCCTGTATATGAGTCTGTTCGGGTTTGTGGTGTCGGTAATTATCTCGTTGATACTTGGAGTATTGGCGGCCAAAACGACGACTCCCCACACGGTAGTACGATCCATAGTGATGGTTCTCATTGCCTTTATCCGTTCCATCCCCGATGTGGTGTTTGCCATCATGCTCGTGTCGGCCTTCGGTATCGGACCGGTTCCGGGGGCCATTGCGCTTGGAATAGGCGGGGTAGGAGTCCTGGCAAAGCTGTTTGCAGAATCACTGGAAGAAATCAATACGGAGATGCTTGAATCCCTGACGGCCGTTGGCGCGGGGTGGCTGCAGAAGATGGGGCAGGGGGTATGGCCACAGTTCAAAACCGCCTTTACCGCCTGGTCACTGTTTCGACTGGATTTGAATATCCGATCGGCCTCCGTGTTAGGGCTGGTTGGTGCCGGGGGGCTTGGCTACTCGTTGAATGTGAACATGAGTCTGTTCCAGTTTCGACAGGCGACTACCATTATGCTGATGGTATTTGTGCTGATCATCAGCGTCGAGTTTATAACCGGAAAACTGCGGGAGAGGCTTATATGAGCAGTATGTATCTTGAGTATGCCCGCCGACGAATGCGCGCGTATAGTATTACCGGCGGGCTGACGGCGTGTATCGCGGTGGCAACACTATGGATTGCCGTACAGCTGGGGTTTGATCTGCCGACCCTGCAGCGGGCGGGTACACGGCTGATGCATCTGCTTCCGAGTATGGTTCCTCCCGTGTTGGACAGTCCGCCCCATATCCTCTCGGCTGCCATGGAGTCTGTTCAGGTAGCTGTTATCGGTACCCTTCTCGGTATCGCGATGGCGGGGATACTCGGGGTGCTGGCCGCGCGGAACATCTCTCCGCACCCGATTATCAGCCGGTCGATAAAGCTCTTTGCGGCTTTCGTCCGGGCCGTACCGGCGCTCATCTGGGCTTTGATATTCGTGACTGCGGTCGGTTTGGGTCCGGTTCCAGGGATACTTGCCCTGGCAGTGAACAGTCTGGGTATGCTGGTGAAGGCCTTCGCAGAAACTATCGAGGAAATCGATATGGGCCCGGTGGAGGCCTTGCGCGCGGCCGGTGCGGGCAGATATCAGATTATAGCCCAGGGCGTGCTGCCTGCTGTGAATAGTGCATTTATCGCCTGGTCGGTCTTCCGTTTTGACATTCATGTGCGCTATGCCTCTGTGCTGGGTATTGTCGGGGCCGGCGGGATCGGCTGGGAGCTTATGCGGGCAATGCGTATGTCCCGTTTTGATTGGGCCTTTGGAATAACCTTGGTGATCTTTGCCATGGTGTTAATTACAGAGCTCTTTTCATCATCGCTGAAACGCTATTTTCTGAGCGGGCGCCTGTAGGAGTGTTCCCGGTGTCGCGCGGCAAGGAGGGTAAGGAAGAGTAGAGAGATTGGTAACTGAAGAGGAATGCATAAGGAGCTTGCCTGGCGAGTCGTGCCAGGAGGTATGAGGAAACAAAAAGGAAGTAACGAAATGAAAGCTACACGAAAAATGATTGTTCTGCTGGTAACGGCGGCAATAGTCGCGGCTGCGGCCACCGGCTGTGATACACAAACAAAGGATCAGAGCGGCGAAGGAGCGGATGCTCGTGCCGATTGGCCTGACAAGCTGGTGTTTGCTGCAATACCATCGGAAGACCAGACAATAATCTCCCGTCGATATGAGGATTTTATTGAGTATCTGGAGGATCGGCTTGATCTTGAGGTTGAAATCTTTTACCCGACCAGCTATACAGCAACGATAGAAGCCCTTGGTTCCGGTCGAGTCGATATCGCTCGCCTTGGACCGTTTTCCTACATTCTTGCTGCCGAGAGAACTGATGCCGAGGTATTCACCGTGGCCACCGACCGTGGTACTGATCCGACCTATTATTCGGCCTTCATAACTTTGGAGGGATCGGGTATCGATGAGTTGACCGACCTGGAAGGTAAAAAGGTTGCCTTTGCCGATCCGGCTTCGACATCCGGGCATCTTTTCCCGCGGGCGCTGCTTGTAAATGAACTTGGCATTTCCAACGACGATATCGAGGATTTCTTCGGGGAAACCTCCTTCTCCGGTGGACACCAGGCCTCGGCGGTTGCTGTCCTGAATGGAGATGTGGATGCCGCGCCTATATCCTCCGGCGGCGGATTCCGTTCGCTGGAAGGACCCTTGAAGGATCATCCGAATATCGACAAAGTCAAGATATTTGAACGTACCGGTGATATCCCTACTACCGGGTATGTCCTCCGTGGTGGGTTGCCTGAAGATCTGAAGGGTCAAATTCGCGGAGCGTTCTACGATGCGGTGAATCATCCTGATTTACTGGGAGATTTTCTGGACGAGATCGGGACGGCTGGGTATATCCATGCCTTCGACGAAGATTACGATATCATCCGTGATACTGCCCGGGCTATAGACATGAGCCCGGAAGATCTGATGTAACCGAATAACGTGACGCCCCCCCTCGGAGGGGGGCAATTTTCATACTAATTTAACCAAAAATTCACCCAAGGCTAACATGAGCTGCACAATATTGCTGTATGGAAGATGTAATACTGGATAACCTGTTGACTGATATTATCCGAGGCAGGTTCCAGCCCGAAGATCCCCTGCCTTCGGAGCCTGTACTATGCCAGCGTTATAATGTCCCCAGGATGGTTGTGCGTCGAGCTTATTTTCAGTTGGAGGAGCGGGGGTATGTCCGCAGCTATCGCGGTAAGGGACGTTATCTGTTAAAGCCGCGCAAACATGTACTTCTGACCCTGCGGGGTGGTGCCAGTTTTACCGAAAAGGTTCGCAGCGCCGGTGGCAATCTGGTTACCTACAATCATGCGAACGGATTCGCCGACTATAATCCCGCGTTATGGGAAAAGCTCGGGGCTGCCTACTCAGAGCGGGTGTTCATGATATCCCTGTTGCGGGTTGTCGATCGCGAACCGGTAGCTATGCATACATCCTATGTTACCGAACGGCAATTCCCCGGCATTGCGGAGGAGGGCTCGCGCATCTGCAGCATGTATGGGTACTTCTCCGATCACGGATATTCCGGTCTGCATTCACGCGACTCAACCCTGAGCGTTACCCTGCCTACCCTTGACGAGCAGCATATTCTGGGTTGTCCCTCGCTTGTGCCGCTGCTCCTCTCGGAATACTCCACCTTCGCGGACGATCAGCTGCTGTCGGTAAATAAATCGATCTATCGCGGGGATCGCTTCAAATATCATTTCGACCATTAAATAAAATCCGGTTTAACCGTTTTTTAACAACCGTCCGCCTGGCACCAAGTTAGGGTATCTCCTGTCAGGAGGATTCCATGAGAGAGACAGCATACTCCCGTAGACGAAGAACCGAAATATGTATCAAGGATGGCGGTTCGGCTGCGGCACATATTGCTGCCGAGGTCAGCTCCCGCTACAGCATCGAAGACCTGCAGGAGCCCCAGGAGGGACTTGTAATGATCAAGATGCGCGAACAGGCGCGCAACAGCCTGTTTTATCTCGGCGAGGTGCTGGTTACCGAGGCAAAGGTCAGGGTAAACGGTATCGCCGGCCTGGGTCTGGTACAGGGGAGTGATAGTGATCTTGCTCGCAACCTCGCAATAATCGACGCCGTCTGGGATTGCTCATTGCCCGAGCAAAGCAGCTGGGAAAAGCTGCTCCAGCAGGCTGAACAGAGAGTCGTTGCCCGAGAGCGGGAGGAGAACGGCAGGGTTCAGGAGACACGGGTTAATTTTCTGTCCATGCAGGAAGAAGAGCCGGTATGAGGCTTGATTTTGTGCACGATCTGCAGCGTGCGTACCGGAACCTGCTCAGGGCATATGCCTTTCCAGGCACAAAGCAGCTGCTGTTGCCGGCGGCAGGGGATCTGAACACGGGCTCCGGTACCCATCGCACGGCAGTCCTGCTGGCTGTTACCCTTATGGACAACGAGGTGCAGGCCTATCTGCACGGAGCGGATGATGCGACCCGGCTGACCATCCAGCAGCTTACCTACACACGTTTCTCGCGCTGTGACCGGGCCGATTTTCTGTTCTTCTT
>CAZANF010000212.1:0-5198 GCA_964486425.1 uncultured Spirochaeta sp.
TTTCCCCGTCAGCCGAACGGACCGGTTGTTCCCGGCATTGAGAACCCATACGCGCTTGCACCGCTGGCATCCGGAAGCCGGCTGACGGTTGCACCGGAGTCGGACGAGCGCCGCCTGTGCATTACCGCGGTGGAGACTGCCGATGTACATACGGCCGGACCGGCTGCACCCGGTCCGGAAAGTGCACGCCTGTATGAGCCCAAGCTGCAGCTCCTGGACGGCAGGGTTCGACACACCAATGGATGGTTCATTGTTCGCTCGCCGCTGCCGGTGGACCAAACCGGAGAGGTCCTGCGCTGGCGTGTTTCGCCCTCTGTACTGCCCGACTACCTTTCGCCACCGGTAATCCAGATCAACCAGATTGGATACCATCCGGCAAGCCCCAAGCGGGCCTTGATGGAGATCGATGAACACGCCCCCGGGGATAATTTCGCCTGGACAACGCCATTGGAGCTGGTACGGATTGAGACCGACGGCAGCCAAAGCGTCGCCGCCTCCGGCGGTACGGATGCCGGAGCCTGCCTGCGATACCGCTATCGGGAGCTGGACTTTACGGCCATTAACAGGCCGGGGCTGTACCGGGTTCGCTGCGGAACTGTTTCATCGGCGATGTTTCGCATTAATGAAAGCATTTTCGAGCGACACGTATGGCAGCCGGTTCTGGAGTATCTGCTGCCGGTGCAGATGTGTCACATGAGGGTCGAGGACGGCTACCGGGTGTGGCACGGGCGCTGTCACTGCGACGATGCGATCATGGCACCGACGGATCATAATCACTTCGACGGGTATCTGCAGGGTCCGCAAACCCTGTGCCGCTATAACAGCGGCGATCCCGTACCCGGCCTCAATCGCGGGGGATGGCATGATGCCGGGGATTTTGATCTTCGCCTGGAGAGTCAGTCCGATACGGTATACGGGCTGGCGCTGGCCTGGGAACTGTTCCGGCCAGAATACGACATCACTACAATCGACCAGGAGCAGGGGGTGGTACGCCTGCATACCCCCGATGGAACTCCCGACATCCTGCAGCAGATCGAGCACGGGCTGCTCTCGATTCTGGGTGCATGGAAATCCATGGGCCGCCTCTACCGCGGGATTATCGAGGCAGATCTCGAGGACTATGTGCTGCTGGGCGACCCGGTAAACCATCGCCGTACCCGGCTGGTATTCACCGAGCACAATCCCGGCCGCGAGCTGGATGCGGCTGCGGCGCTCGCCTGCGCCTCCCGTGCCCTGCACTGGCACCGCCCTGCACTGGCGGCACAAGCAGCAGACTGTGCTCAGGCGATATGGCTCCGGTATGCCGAAGCCGGCGAGCCGTATGACGAGCTCACGATGCAGCTGCTGCTGACCGCTGCGGCTGAACTCGCGCTGGCCTCGGATGCTGCGGATGCCTTGATAGATGAACAGACCGGCAAAAAGGCATGCGAATTTGTCCTGAAGCATCCACAGGAGTGCGCCGCCGGATTCGATCAGAACGGCGGACTGCTGCTGCGGCTGCTGCCGCTGTTCAAGGAGCAGACCTTCGACACAGAGCTGATCAGGGACTGGAAAGCAACTATGCACACGGCGGCACGACAATATAAAACCCGGCGTGACAATGGAATGTCGGAAAATCCCTACGGTGTACCGTACCACCCGCGATACTGGGGTTCCGGCTGGCCGATTCAGCGCTTCGGTGTGCGGCAGTACCTGCTGCATCGCGCCCTGCCGGAGGTATTTGACAACAGGACTGTGCTGAACGCATTCAACTTTATACTCGGCTGTCATCCCGGTCAAAACCGGTCGTCGTTTGTCTCCGGTGTCGGCACGGAATCGGTATGCACCGCCTATGGCCTGAACCGGGCCGACTGGTCGTATATTCCCGGCGGCAGCGTGTCGGGCACCGCTTGCATCGGTCCCGACTTCCCGGAACTGCTGGAGTGGCCGTACCTCTGGCAGCAGACCGAGTATGTGCTTGGCGGCGGGACGACCGACTGGCTGGTGCTGGCGCTGGCCGTGCGCGATATGTTTTGTTGAGGATAAGCTTATATGGAAATCCCAGTGCAATCCGATTAGTATTACCGTATGAACCTTAAAACCTGGAGTGTAGCAATAACCCTGCTGCTGTGCAGTATTCCGCTATTCGGCAACCCCTTTACCGACGGCAGATCAGACCAAATTCCGCCTCAGCAGTATCATCAACCATCCCCCCGACAGTCTGAAAACAGTGTGACACAGGGTATCCGGCGCCTGACGGCCGTATTACCGGCACAGCTGCAGCGCAGCTTAAACCGGCAGCTTTCAGCCGTCATGGATCACGGGCAGGGCCAAAGCAGCAGAGCCATACCGATAGCGGCTGCGATTGCGTTTCTGTACGGCCTGATCCATGCGGCGCTGCCGGGACATCGAAAAATACTGCTGGTTTCTTACTTTCTGGCTTCGGATTCCCGCATCCGACATGCTGTGGTTGCAGGAAGTGCTACGGCGATATTACATGCCGGAGCCGGCGCAGCTGTAGTGCTAAGCGCCTGGTTCCTGCTGCAGATATCCGTTACCGCGGCAATCAATAGCACCACCATCCTGGTACAGCAGATTACCGCCGGCGCTGCAGTGGCTGTCGGGTGCGTACTGCTGCTGGCCAAGCTGTATGAGGGCCTGCAATGGCTGCGGCGCCGTTCAATCAAACCGGCTCACAAAGCGGATATTACGAAGGATCATCAGGACTCTCCAGGACGGTTGGCTACCTGGCTTAGCCGAGGTCGGCTGCTGCCGGCAATTGTACTTTCAGCAGCTATCCCCTGTCCGGGATCGTCGATGATTCTGTTGTTTGCTCTTTCAGTCGGGAGTTTGAGCATCGGGCTCATAGCAGTCGCGATGTTCGCCGCAGGAATGGGGGTAACCCTGACAGCGATTTGCCTTATTGCTGTGCTGGGCAAACAGAAAATGGTGGAGAAAATGCACGGATCAACCGGTCATGTACTGCATGAGATACTGGAGATAGCCGCTGCTGCTGCCATTATATTGTTCGGCCTTCTCTGGATTTCTATTAGTTCAACGGGGTATTAACATCTGACAGTCGCAGCATAGGAGTGGGGGCCATATAATCACTGCAATCTATTACTAATTTATTGTGTTATTTAGATAAAATGGTTTTTTCTATTAATTTTTTGCAAGTACAACCGACTTTGACTATACTCTCAGCATGGAGAACGGCAAGATAACACGGCGGGTACTGGCTACCGCCTTTCTCAGTATCTATCTGGCAATCGTAGGGTATACCATAATGCTGCCTATCGTGTTCGTAATGGACTCTGCTGCGACCCTCGAATTCTGGATCCGCATGCTGGCGGTGGCCTCCCTTATCGGACCATTTGCGGTATTGGCGGTGTACCTGTTCTACCGGCCGGTAGCACAGGCGCTGAAAATGCGGGAGGCAGGACAGGAGATAGATGCAAAAACCTTTTCCAAAGCTCAGGAAGCGTTTAAATCGGTAGAGGGGTTTCTGTTTCTGCTTGGACTGCTGGCATATGTAATCGGCGCTGCCGTAAGCATGCTTCCCGAAATCATCGCCGGCAACGCGATGGACCCCGTCTACTGGAGCTTCCGCTATCTGCTGGCTGCTGTCTTCGGGCTGGTGAACGGGGTGGTGACTGCCCGCATGATCAACCTGTCATGGATCCAGGCCAAGTACAACATGCGCATCACCACCTTCGGTAATCTGCACAAGCGCAAGCCGATGTGGAGAAAACTGGGAATGCCGATGGTAGTGCTGGTTCTTCTGTCGGTAACATTCATGATCGCCGCTGTGCTGTATTATGCCTACCAGATGGAACTGGGTGCCATCCATTTCAACTTTGTACAATGTATCAGACATTTTACCACCCTGGGGGTCATTCTGACACTGGAGGTTGTACTGATCCTGTCGGTACTGCTGGTGGAAAACCAGTCGCATATCCGGCATGTTCAGAAACAGGTAGGCGGACTGGCGGAAGGCAGCATGGATTTGTCGTCACGTGTGTTTCTGCTCAGCTATGACGACATGGGCGTCATGTCCTCCCGGGTGAATGATCTGATCGACAATCTACGTGATTGTTTTATTGCTATCCGCGAGCAAACCGGTGCCCTGTCCAGGGTTGGAGAGGACCTGGCAAAAAACATGTCGGAAACCGCCAGCACGGTTGAACAGATCAGTTCCGCCATCAATGGAATTAACGAACGGGCAACGCATCAGTCCGAGTGTGTCGCGCACACAAACCGGACTATGGAGAGGATATCCGGGCTGATCAATGGATTGAATGATCAGATTGAGCAGCAGGCGGTAAATGTCAACGAGTCATCAGCTGCGATAGAACAGATGCTTGCCAGTATTACCTCGGTCACCGGGACCCTGATTAAAAACGGACAAAACATAGAGCGGCTGACATCAGCCTCGGCAAGCGGCCGGGAGGAACTGGAGTCGGTCAGCAAGGACATCCAGACCGTCGCCAAGGATTCCGAAAGCCTGCTCGAGATCAGCAGCGTAATTCAGGCCATTGCCAGTCAGACCAATCTGCTGTCGATGAATGCCGCCATTGAGGCGGCTCATGCCGGTGACGCCGGACGCGGCTTCTCTGTTGTGGCGGAGGAAATTCGCAAGCTGGCCGAGACATCCGGCGATGAGGCCAAGAAGGTAGCCTCGGTACTTGGAACCATCAAGGATTCCCTGGACAAGATTACACATTCCACCGTGCAGCTCACCTCAACCTTCGAGCAGATCGACGGTGAGGTAAAGGTTGTCGCCGCCCAGGAATCGAATATCCGCAATGCGATGGAGGAGCAGAGCGCCGGCAGCAAGCAGGTATATGCGGCTATAAGTCAGCTCAATGAAATCACAGAGAATGTGCAGGAAGGCTCAAAGGAAATGCTTGAGTCCAGCGCCCAGGTTATCGGCGAGGGAGAATCGCTTGACCGGCTGGCAACCGAAATAGCCGCAAGCATGAACGAGATTGCGGCTGGAACCGAACAGATGAGTGGTGTGATGTCCTCGGTAGATCAGTTGAGCACCAAAAACCATGACAGCATCGAGGCATTGCTGCAGGTGCTGTCACGGTTCAAGACCTGACATCAGCAGATCAAGTATGTAGTGCGCCTTCCTGTCCGTTACTCCATGTCCCAGCGAAAGGAAGCCAGGGACAGCAGGATCCCGGCTGTTGCAATCACCGCAAGAATGAGCACCT
>CAZANF010000213.1:0-2135 GCA_964486425.1 uncultured Spirochaeta sp.
AGCGACGGCGGCTGGCAGGCCCCGGTAATCGTGATGATTACCTGCGGCGGCTACCGGCCGGGACTGGGGCCGTTTCATTCCTCGAGCTTCGAGGCGCTGGCGATGCATACCCCGGGGGTAGATGTGTGCATGCCGAGGACGGCGGGTGATGCGGCGGGGATGCTGAATGCGGCGTTCAAGTCCGGGCGTCCGACCCTGTTTTTTTACCCGAAGAACTGTCTGAACAGCCGGGATGACTCGACCAGCTTGGATATCGACAAGCACTTGATTCCGGTCGGCTCGGCGCGTACGGTGCGCAGCGGCAGCGACCTGACCTTTGTCGGGTACGGGAATACGGTGGGGCTGTCGCTGAAGGCGGCGGCGGTGCTGGAGGAGCAGGGGGTGTCCTGTGAGGTAATCGACCTGCGCTACCTGATGCCGTGGGATGTGCAGCGGGTTGCTGCGTCGGTGGAGAAGACCGGGCGGCTTTTGGTGTCGCATGAGGATAACCGCTCTGCCGGGGTCGGGGCCGAGATTGCGGCGACGGTGGCGGAGATGGTGGCGCGACCGGTTTCGGTGCGGCGGGTAACCCGGCCGGATACCTTTGTGCCGTGCAACTTCGGCAACCAGCTGTCGGTGCTGCCGTCGTATCAGCGGATTCTGGAGAGTGCGGTTGATATGCTGGGAGGGGAGATCCGCTGGGTCGCCCCGGCGGCGGCTGGTGCGGGTGAGTATTTGATAGAGGCGATCGGTTCAAGCCCGTCGGATGAGGCGGTTACGGTGCTGGAATGGAAGATTGAGCCGGGGCAGCGGATTGCATCCGGGGATCTGATTGCCGAGCTGGAGGCGGACAAGGCTTCGTTCGATCTGAAGAGTCCGGTAGACGGCGAGGTAAGCGAGCTGCTGGTTCAGGTTGGAGATACGGTTTCGGTCGGGACGCCGCTGGTTAAGGTGGGAACCGGGGTGAACACCGGAGACGCTCCGCTCAAGCCGATTACGCGCGAAAATCCGGGTGAGCCGGTGATCAGCGGGATCAGGCTGGAGCGCTCTGCCGGTGGAGGCGCTGCGGCGTCCAGTGCTGCAGTGTCCGGCGAGGTCGGGGTCGGCACGTCAGCCGCGTCCGTTGAAGGGGCGGCTTCCGGCGGGGACGGCGGGAGCGGGATCGGCGCGACGGCCGGAATCATTGCGATTGCCGGGGCGGCCGGTTCCAGGATCGTATCCAATGAGGAGATTGTCGCGCAGTGCAGCGAGCTTACCCCGGCAGATATCGTGAAGAAGACGGGGATCCGGCAGCGGTCATGGATCGGCGAGGGTGAGGATTGCGTCGTTCTGGCGGAACGGGCTGCTCGCGAGGCACTGGAGCAGGCTGGTCTGGATATACAGGATATCGATCTGATTGTGTGTGCCACCGGTTCGCCGATGTATCATACGCCGACCGTAGCTGCAATGGTGCAGGCCCGTCTTGCAGATGGCATGGATGAGCTGCTGGTTCCGGCGGTTGATCTGAATGCGGCGTGTTCCGGATATTTGTTCGGGCTGCAGTATGCCGGGGACTATCTGCACCGGCGTCCGCATCATCGGGTGCTGATGCTTACCAGCGAGGTCCTGTCACCGCAGATTGATCGGAAAGACCCGGCAACGGCGCCGATTTTCGGGGATGCGGCAACGGCAACGATTCTGACCGGGCTGGTACATGCTCAAGGCTGGCGCTACAGTGTGGATTCGGTTGAGCTTTCGGCTGAGGGCGAGACCGGGGATATTCTCAAGGTGCCGGCGGATTCCAGCGAGAAGATTTTCATGGATGGTCCGCAGGTGTTTGTGAAGGCGGTTTCCATGATGATGCGAATGCTGCGTCAGGCGTGTCAGAGCGCCGGGGTGGATCCGAATCAGCTGGATCTGATTGTGCCGCATCAGGCGAATCAGCGGATTATCAATGCGGTTCGTCAGCGGATGAAAGCCCCGGAGGAGAAGATGTTCAGCAATATCGCGCGGTACGGGAATACGAGTTCATGTACGATTCCGCTGGCATTAATTGATGCGGAGGCCCAGGGGGTTCTGAAAGGCGGGAAGCGGTCGGATGCGGTTGCCGGCGGAGCAGGCTCTGCCGGCAAGGATGGCGCAGCAGCGGGCAATGCCGCGGCGGCTAGTGCGGCCGG
>CAZANF010000213.1:2235-5188 GCA_964486425.1 uncultured Spirochaeta sp.
GCGGCCGGAAAGACCATCGGGCTGACGGCGTTCGGCGGCGGTTTTACCTTTGGCGGGGCGGTGCTGACGGAGCGCTGACCAGGGTCGTTGTGCCGCGCACAGCCACGGCCGTCACCGCCCGCGCGGCCGCCTTTACTTCTTCGAAGTCCGCTCCATCAATATATCCGCGCCGGAGGCAAAGGCATCTGTCGCGGCGCGATACGAGAAGCCGACGACGATTCCCATGCCGCTGTACAGGATGTCATGGATCAGTTGCGAGAGCAGGGTGACATATGCCTTGCGGAATATCTGTCCGTCCTCATCCCGAAACAGCAGTGGACCAAGATCGAAGGTCTTGTGTACCATATCAATCTGCCGGGTAAACAGCGGATAACTGGTGCGCAGGAGTTTGAGGTATTTTTTGCGATAGGGTTCATCCTGTTCCACGATCCGCTTGATTTGCAGCCGCCGGTCCCGGGTAATTCTCCCGTGTGGGGTTTTCCGATGGGGCACCAGGCTCAGAATCAGATTCTTCACCTTATCAATGGTAAAGAGTTTCGCAGCGGAGTACTGAAACAGCAGCATGCCCGCCGAGTTGCGACACAAGCGCGGCAGATCCGGCTGTACGGCGACGGCATACATCACCTTGATAAGGGTGTTCTCCAGCAGTTTTCGGTTCTGGTTCCCGCTGCTGTTGAACATGCTCTGTCCTTCATCAATTGCTTCGGACAGCAATCCGAGGGCCCGCACACCGTTGCTCCACAGAGGGTGGCTGCGCAGGGATTCCTTCAGCTTTTCCAGGGACTCCATTACGCCGGGATCTTCGCTAATGCTGCGGGGGGCCTCGATGATTCCATCTATGTATTCCACCATTTCCTGCACCCCGGTCGATGTCTGGAGCCGTTCGGGGCGTCTGCTCAGGCAGCCCTTTACCAGCCTGATGAGGGGCTGTGGAAGCCGGCCCTGCAGCAGCTGCAGAGGACAGCTGTCGGCATCCAGCCAGCCCTCAAGGATATGCAGTACACTCTGCCGGGCACTGTGATACACAATTGCAAGCGGCTCGGGGTTTTCGGCATGCAGCAGATTCAATGAGGGATCCGCCGGTACGAATGCAGCGTCATGGACCTTTGCCCGGAAGCTATCGGTAAGCCAGGCCTCCGGAAGGGTATTGCGGTGATAATTACCAATTACGTCACGCGGGTTAAACTCACCGGCAAGTGCAAGGGAGAATTTGTTGTGCCATAAAAACACCTCCCGGTTGGGGTCCTGTTCCATAACCATTCGAAGGTAGCCTCCGGCCGACACGTGAGCGGTATACTCCGGATTGGTTACCACAACCAGCTGCCCGATATAGGGAAGCATACTCAGGTTTTCTTCATTTCCCCCGCCTGCCGGCAGGTCGATCAGCAGAATTCTGTAGGTGCGCATTAATTGATCGGCATTGGCCTCAAGGAATTGTCGTACCCGGCTGCTTTTTTCATGTACGTTACGGGCAGCTTTGGGGAACAGCAGGTCCAGTCGCGGTGCGAGCCGCCAGCGAATCTCACTGTCTGAATCGGCTGCGTGTTCCGGTTCCTCAAGATCGAACAGGGTGCCCAGGTCCGACAGAGGGTCAAGGTCAAGTATAGCCGTGGGTATGCCGCGGCGGGCGTAATACACGCCGAGATTTGCTGCGGTAGTGGTTTTTCCGACCCCGCCTTTACCAGATGCAATACCTATTGTGCGTGTACGCAAAGCTTGATGTACCATCACCCTGCAGTATGGTGTAAAAATCCTCTGAAGGGAAGTAGATGCATAATCGTTGTGACGACGGGGGCTTGCTGAGGAGATAAGCTGAAGTTATGCTGATGCTATGGAATCATGGGGTTTACATCAGGTACATGAACAGGAAACCGTATACTGGCAAAACTCGTATATGCGCATATGGGTCCGCCGCAGCGATGCAGCCTGGCGGGTCGCATTCTCGCCGCATGAGTATGAGGACGAGGTTGAAGTTGCTCGTTCAGGTCGGCTGGGCGGTTTACTGGGAAAGGCGATTGGATTCGTGCTGCCTCCGGATCCGGCACACGAGGAGTCGACCTCAGAGGAGCTTGCGTGGCAGGATTTTATCCCGGAGGTAGAAGGTGATTCAATCGGAATTTTCCCGGTGCTGCCGGAGAATTCGGTTGTGGTTCGCACAGAGGTGCCGATTACTCTTGGAGCAGGCTGTTCCCTGTCGTTATATGCAGCGATACCGTTGTGGCTCTCCGTGCGGGTGGTCAATTCTCGTGAAGGTGCCGGACGGGTTAAGGGCGGATACATGAATATGGGGGCTGCATTGCTGAGTGTGCCTGTCTTCACCCTTTCGCAGACATGGTTCGGGGGTCCTATGACCGGGCGCTTATGCTACCGGAGCGATAAAACCTTGTCCTATTCACCAAATATTCCCATTGATCCCCTGGCCTATGCGCTTTGTCCGATCAAGGTTCGCAATTCATCGCGAGCGGCAATCAAGATCGGTTCGATTGCGGTCCCCACTGAACAGATGAAGCTGTTTCGCACCGTCGGGAGCGAACACGATGTCGTTTTTTGGACCAATCCGGTCAGTGCGGTGTATACTGCAGCTGAGGAGCTGCATTTAGGGGTAATCGACAAGCATCCGAAAATTGGTGAAACCCTGGAGCCCTGGATGCCGCCTCGTATTTCGCCGACCGACCACTTGTTTAAACGGGGAATGATTTTCCTCCGTGATATTACCAATAGCTAAGGAGAACGATGCATGAACGTGTTGGAGCTACTGCCGGCTGAGATACTCGAATGGCTCACCCGGGATCAGCTCATCCGCATAATGATGGTACTGGGAATTCTGGCTGTTGGATTCTTGCTGCTGCGTTTGCTTATGTTTTTAATAACCAGGGCAATGCAGCGCAATTTCACCGAGCAGTCTGTAATGCTTATTCGAAAAATTATCCTTTACATTGGCGCAATTGTAATC
>CAZANF010000214.1:0-5177 GCA_964486425.1 uncultured Spirochaeta sp.
TAACGGTTGCTGATGAATGGTAGATCAGCCAGTTGATACAGTGCCTGCTGATCCCCTGTGATAGTGCCCTCTGCTATGATCTAAACAGGCGATTCACATTTTCAGCTCTCCGAAGCTCCCGGGGCGGTTCGGAAGACACACCATCCGTTCTTTCACGCTAACCGCACAAACATCCTGACGGCAGTATCGTAATCCACAATCTCACCACTCAACAGGCGCCCGTTAAGGGTGCGCCGTAAGGATTACCATGAAAGTTACGGATTTTGACGAACCGGAAGAGTATTCCGCGTTCGCATTCTTTGTGGCAGAGGGTGTCATTTCGGCAGGCGGACCGGTGCTCAAACAGGGAAAAGAAGCCTGTGTATACCGTTGTCCGGCGAAGGAGTTGTCGCATTCACGAGAAGTAGCCGTCAAGGTCTACAAGGACATTGAGCACCGGAGCTTTAAGGCCTTGTCGGGCTACCTCCAGGGCAGGTTTATCGAAGCCGGCATTAACCGGCGGGACACCATGCATATTCTCTCGACACCGAGCGAGCTCCAGGCATTCTGGGTGAGTTCTGAGTTCTCGGTGATGCAGCGTCTGCATGATGCGGGTCTGCCGGTACCGATTCCTGTTGCCATGTGTTCGACCGCACTTGCGATGGAATTTATCTATGCGGATGACGAATTCGTCGAAGCGGCCCCACGGCTGCGGGATTGCCGATGCGAGCGCGAAGTTCGCAGGGAGATCAAGTCCATGCTACTCGACGGAAATGTGGAGCGTTGGCTACAGTATTCCTGAAGACATCACCACATTGAAAGCGAGTGCAATAGCAGACGACAGCCCGTTTATACGTCGGTTTGGCTTGCTGTCACAAGAACTGGGCATGGCAATCGGGATTACATTTCTGGAAGCCAATGAACCGTTACCCAGATATTCAATTTTCCTGCCCTATGGAAATCAACAGGCTCTCGCAACTGCGAGCACGAGCCTATGAGAACATGGTGGGAATTGTAACCGTGAATTATCCAAAAGGCAAACCCGATTGTAATGGCCACTCGTCTGCATTCGATGGAATCGCGTATCGACCCGATGAACCTGGATCACGCGACACCCTTGTAATTGAAGCCGGTGAATCGGAGGGTATCTATATGGCTCATTTGCCGATCGATGAATTACGGGATGGTTATGGAATCAACAGAAAAAATGAAAGGCTGTACCCTACATGAGAAGTGAACTGAGGGATAAAATAATTGAGATTTGCGACAGGAAGACGGCCACTAAGGGCAACTCAGTAGGGGTGTTCTCCGGCGAATGCAGATAGGGTTCGTACATCCATGGGGTCACCGCCAGCTGCTGCTAATCTCGATCGACGGAACCTGGTCTCGCTGAGGATTCCGCCGGCCTTTCCCTTGCCCAGCATGAGATCGTTGGGCCATTAGATTCGCAGATCATATCCATGGCCGACAGCTGCAGCCCGAACCGCCGCCGCCATGAGCTGCGTCAGATTGGCCAGATTGATATCGCCAGGCAGGCGTTTTTCCACCAGGCTCATGTACAGATTTCCCCGGACAGATGAATCCCAGGACCGGTCCAGCCGGCCTCTTCCGGCAAGCTGAATATCACTGATAACTAGGCTGTGATGTTCCAGCTCTCCAAGATGTTCCATGGCATAGCTGTTTGTGGATTCCAGCTCGTGAAAGTGGATGCAGTGAATATCAGGATGAAACATACCGCGATAGTAGCATATAGCCGTTCAGAGGTGTATGGAAAATGATTTGAAGCGGCAAGGCTACATGTGGGTATACTGGAAATCTCAGCCCTGCAGCCTGAAACCACCCGGCCCCGGTTTTCCTGGACTATCTCCGGGGCTGCCGGCGACCGCCGCGCTGCCCGCGGTTTTGGCCGCGGCCGAAAATTGTGGGGGCGGGCTTGTTGGATTTCTGTGCCTCTTCGCAGTGGTACTGGTGGTCGATGTCTGCAGGTATCTTTTGTCCCAGCAGTCTCTCAATTGAATTCAGATAGGCCTTCTCTTCTGCGCTGCAGAACGAGATAGCGCACCCTTCGGAACCGGCCCGTGCTGTACGGCCGATGCGGTGTACATAGGTTTCTGCCTCTCAAGGCAGATCGTAGTTTATAACATGGGTAATATCATCGACATCCAGCCCCCTGGCGGCGACATCTGTTGCAACCAGCACTTTCAGGCGGTGGCCTTTGAATCCGGACAGGGCCTTGGTCCGTGCTGCCTGGCTTTTGTTTCCGTGTATAGCGGCGCTGTGAATACCGGCGTTTTCCAGTTTGGTTACCACCCGGTTGGCTATGTGTTTCATCTGCGTGAAAATGATAGCTTTGTTTACCCCGGTCTTTCCGAGAAGAGAGACAAGAAGATCGTCCTTATCCTGATTGCTCACATACAGCAAACGCTGGTCTATCTTCTCTACCGCCGGGGTTTCAGGTGAAATGGTTATTTCCACCGGATTAGTGACGATATTCTGAGCAAGACGCTTCATATTATCTGCAAGGGTAGCGGAGAAGAACATTGTCTGTCGTTTTTTCGGCACCTGGGCAAGAACCCGTTTAATGTCCGGTAGAAAGCCCATGTCCAGCATCCTGTCTACTTCATCGAGGATAAAGGTTGCTACCTCGTTCAGGTGAATATATCCTTGTCCCATGAGATCTAACAGCCGCCCCGGGGTAGCGACGAGAATGTCCACCCCCCGGTTCAGGAGCTTCACCTGGTGAAACTGGTTCACCCCACCGAAAATGACAGCGTGGCTTATCTGCAAGAATACTCCGTAGGTTTTTATACTGTCTCCGATCTGGGCGGCAAGCTCCCGGGTGGGGGCAAGGATGAGTGCCCTGGGAGTCCCCCGCTGCGGTCTGCCTGATCCGCTTTTCGCAATCTTCTGTAACAGGGGGAGGGAGAAAGCCGCGGTTTTTCCGGTTCCCGTCTGGGCACAGCCGATTATATCCCGGCCTTCCAACAGGGGAGGAATACATTGTTCCTGGATCGGAGTAGGGGAAAGGTATTCCTGAGCGGCCGTCGCCCTTTGCAGTTCCGGGATGAGGTTGGCAAAAACCCCTTTGAGGCTGATAGTGTCCACATTGGTGGCGGCTCTCGAATCCGAGCCGTGGTTACGCGATGCGTGTGTATGTTTGTTCATTATGTTCCTGGTCCGGGGTGTACAACTCTCTACCCGCCGGACACGTGGAAAAGAAAGGGCCGCATCGGCTGCGGCAATCCTCTCATCGATGATATCGATAAGTCTTTAATATATTTATATATATACAGTAATTTTGATAAAAGCAAGTCATGGCTGTCGGATCAAACAAGGCATTCCGCAGTCAACGACCCGATGTGGTCGGCGGTAAGCAATCGAAGGTAATGCCTGAAAGCTGCTATTTTGGTTGATACCCAGCTTCCGGTACAGATTCAGGATATGGGTTTTTGCTGTTGGCATCGAGATGCACAGTGTGTCTGCAATACCCTTGTAAGATTTATGCTGCAACAAGAGTGGATAGATTTGACCCTCACGCTGGGTAAAACTTTCTTGCGTAGGATGAGACATTTTGTCCGAATAAATGTATTGAAATGTTCTCCTTTCCGGCTTATAGTCGGAAAGTGAAACGTTTTCTGTTGATTCTGCTTGTATTTCTTGTATGGAATTTGCATGCAGGAGCAGAGGCATTACTACTTGACGATACACAATCCGACTTTTCCCTGAACAGGGAATTGCAGTACCTGGTTGATGAAGACTCATCCCTCTCCGCCCGTGAAGCCTACGAACGACTGGATGCCTATCGCGCATTTCCACGGGAATCCCTACCGATACCCCGGAATGGCGCTATCTGGCTTTTTCTCAAGCTGGAAAACAGAAGCAGCCATGCCAACTGGAAAATTGAAAACACTATGAAAATAGAGCTCATGGAGCTTCACCTCAGGTCGAGTGGATTCGGCGTGCCGCTGCAACGAGCAGGCAACAAAATACCCTTTGTCGACCGAAATCCTAAAACTCGCAATCCGGTGTTCGACCTCAGACTGGAACCCGGGGAGACCGAGGAGATTCTCATCCGCCTGTATGATCATCAATCGGCCAGTGTACAGCTGAGATTGCTGGATGAGAATGCTTTCCAGGATTATTACGATCGGGAGACTCTGCTGTTGGGGCTTGTATTCGGTTTTTTCGCCGCACTCATCGTGTATAACTTTCTTATTTATCTTTTTACCAAGGAAAGAGAATACCTTCTCTACTCATTATATATGGGCGCCTTCTTTTTCAACCAGTTTGCCCAGGAACGACTCTTCGCCCAGTACCTGACGCCCGACCAGCCGTACGGATTTTTCTGGTTTATCCTTTTTGGGGGTCTGACAGCTGCGTTCGGGCTCGAGTTTTTCCGTAGCTTTATTGAAACCAGAGCATCTATGCCTCGCCTGGACAGACCGATGCGCTGGTTACGAACCGCTGCAGTTCTGCTTGCTTTCTCGGCTTTTGTCTATGCTGGTCCGCTGTCCGCCGATCTACTCAATGTACTGAGTCTGGCCGCAATGGCCTTTATACTCAGTGCCTTGATTTTTCGGATCATTCAGCGCGATCTACTTGCCCTTGTCTGTCTGTTGGGGTCCTTGCTCTACCTGGCTGGCACGGCTGCTGAAATATTCGTTACTCTTGTGCCCGTGCAGGTCACCCCCTTTGTTCTGAATGCCCAGCTCTACGGCGCATTAACCCAGGTGCTTTTTCTGGCCTTCGCCCTTAGCGCAAAAACCTACCGTCTGCGCCTGCGCTACGACAGGATGCAGCAGAACTACCGGGAGGACCTCGAACGAAGCGTGGCTGCTCGCACCGAGGAACTGGAGGTGTTAAACCAAAAGCTCGCCGAGCAAGCACTCACAGATGCACTTACCGGACTATACAACAGGAAGGAACTTGAGCATCGGGCACAGGAACTGGACCCGTATTTGCAACGCAAGGAAGATTCCGAAGACCGCTACTCGGTTTCTATCGCATACCTGGATTTAGATAATTTCAAGTATTTCAACGATACTTTCGGCCACGGATATGGTGACAGAATTCTGCAGGAGGCAGCATCCCTTTTACAAGTAAACACTCGACCGTATGATCTGCTATTCCGCATAGGCGGTGATGAGTTTCTGGTGATTATGCCGGATACCGACCCCGATGAAGCAAGACAGATAGTT
>CAZANF010000215.1:0-5167 GCA_964486425.1 uncultured Spirochaeta sp.
GCTCACCAAGTCCCTAGAGGCCGTCATACCTGACAGAGGTCTCCACCGGGCCGGGTAGGGTTGTCTCATTTTTATTGCCGCTCCCATCAAAAATAAACTCAATATCGGCGGGCAGCGGATAAAATTTCTCCGGGATTGTATAGGACCACCAGCCGTCGCCGGCGTCCGCCATTTGAGGCCCGGGCCAGCTATGCCCTTCCAGTTCCGAAAATGCACGATTACCCTGCTCCCAATACCATATTGTGGGCCGGGTACTGCTCTGGTAGTAGATTTTGATTGAACTGCCGGGTTCAGGCTCCGGATTTTGCTCCGAATCCCCAATCTCCCAGGTTCCGTCGTACCAGGCCGATGCCTGAATGGGCGCATCCAGAGAGGTATCAACCCTGTCTGATGCACCGTTAAAGATAAAATTCATCTCTGTATCCAGCGGATAATAACCGGATGGAATCGTATACGACCACCAGTCGTTTCCGGCCTCAGCCATCTGCACACCAGGCCAACCATATCCCTCAAGTTCTGATATCGCTCTGCCATTGGTTTCCCACAGCCATATCGTCGGCTGGCTGCTGCTGTGATAATAAATCGTTATCTCGTCTGAAGCCGCATTTCGGGACGCTGCGTCTTCGCTTTCTCCATCAATACTGAAGGGATTACTGCAGCCTAACACCAATAATGCAGCAAGCAGTACCCCCGTCGGAATAATCCATGTCCGGATCCTTTTTAAAAAGCTCATACCCCATCCTCCTCAGTCTATTTTCCTGCGTCTTCCGGCCTTAATGTGCCGGATGCAGATTTGCTCCTGTCACATGCTATCGCCCCGCACTTATGCAATACATCATGTTAAAACGGTTTAATAACCTCTTTTATGCTAACACTGGTTTTTCAAACACGCAAGAAAAATGTTATCGAGGGAAAAAACGCAGCGCCTTATTGCCCATAACAGCCTTTTGCCCCACATTGTAGAGTATGAGCGAGTTTGAAATTGAAATACGTTTAGCAGAAATAGATGACCTGGCACCAGTGTTTCACCTGGGCGAACGATTGTTCACCTCACAGCAATATTCAAACCTGTACAGAACCTGGGATGAGTACGAAGTGACCAGTCAGTTCAATCTTGAGCCGGATAATTTCCTTGTTGCCGAAATCGACGGGAAAGTAATCGGCTTTGCTATTGGATCCGTCATAGAAAAATCCCGCTCAGCCTGGACCTACGGTCACCTTGTGTGGCTGGGTATAGACCCGAGCGTATCACGGAGAAGAATAGCGTCTCGACTGTTCGACCGCTTCATGGAAATCATGCAAAAGCAGGGGGTCCGTATGCTGCTGGTAGATACCCAGGCAGACAACAATGCCGCACTGGCCTTCTTCAGGGGAAAGGGGTTCGGGAATCCGGTCAAACACGTGTACCTGACCCTGAACCTGAACACAGCCAAACCGGGAAAGGGAGGTGCACCATGGTGAATGATCTTTCCATACCTATTGATGTAGAACGGCTCTATAACCTGCTGAAGGAAATGGTCGACATCTACAGCCCTTCCGGCAAGGAAGAGGAGCTCACGGAGTACCTCTTCGAATTTCTGCGCGAACACCTGGAACCCCATGGCTGCCGGGTTATGCTGCAGCCGGTAGACGAATCGCGCAGCAAGATATTAGTGGAGACACCGCCAGGAGATACAGCCTGGATTATTCCGCCGACAGCTGTCAACGAACAGCCTTATACCCGACTCGCCACCTAAATGCTGTTCCTGGAACACATTGATACCGTACCGGCTTATGATATCGAGAACTATCGGCTGCGGGATCATAAGGGCAACCTGCGCGGACTGGGAACATCGGATATGAAAAGCGGCTGCGCAGCTATGATTGAGGCTTTTTGCTCCGCTGCATTGTCAGGCTCGCTGCCTCCGCGGGCAATGTTAGCCCTCGTAGTGGGGGAAGAGGAAAGCGGAGACGGCACTCAGGCGCTCCTGCGGGAATATCAGTTTGAAAGCGCTTTGGTTGCGGAACCCTCGGGACTTCAGCCCTGCATATCCCATTTTGGATATGTCGAGATGCTGCTGCGAACATTCGGATATCGGCGTCATGCTGCAATGTCGGACCGTGACACCAATGCAATCAGGGCAATGCTTCGCTACCTGCTGCAGCTGGAGGATCGCATCGAGCAGTATGAAGAAAATACCGTACTGAATATCCGGGACATTTCCAGCTCGGAATCAGGCTTTGCGGTACCGGACCGATGTTCCGCCAGTATCGATATTCATGTACCTCCGGATGTGGATACAGCCGACTATGCCCTGGATATGAGGGATTTCTCCCAGGGAACCATTGAGGCTAACGGCTGCACCACCTACGAGATCGACTTTCCGACTGTCGCCAGCGGATATACCCTTACCGAGAATGACAGCGTACACAAATTACTGCAAAACGTGTTCTCACACATGGACCGGGAATGGGATCCAGCAGCTTTTGCGAGTCATTCCGATGCAAATCTTCTGTTCGACGCCGGCTGTCGACCCATTATTCTGGGACCGGGAGAACTTGCAAAGGCACATACCCGGGATGAATCCGTCGAGTTTTCTCAGGTAACCGATGCCGCTATGATATACCTTTCTCTGCTGGAGCAGTTGGCTGATCCTGAAGCACCAGGGCTTGCCGGCAATAGTTGACCAGCAGCCGGCATCCTGTTACGGTCTTTCCACCATGAAACGATTCCTGTTCATTTTTATCAGTTTGATGTGCACTGCCTGTTTCGCCGCAGCCGGCTACACAGCATTTGCCCTGCTCAACAGCCCGAACAAACTTACAGAAGACACAATAATCTCCATTGCTCCCGGCCAGGGAACCCGCGCAATAACCCGAATGCTGGCTCGTGAGGGGGCGATTCGCAACGCCCTGCTTACCGAGATGTATGCCCGTCTGACCGGTACGGATACCGGGCTGCAGGCTGGTCGATATTTGCTGACTCCTGACATGGCGGCGGTGGAAGTCATGCAAAAAATTCATACCGGCGATGCCGTCTTCGAGCACATACGCGTCACTATTCCCGAAGGATGGATGATTAATCAGATTGATGCTCATCTGGCATCAATAGGGATATATCAGAGTGGAGACTTTATTCATGCGGTAGAGACATTTCCGCGGGATACCGATCTTTTTCCGCTGCTTGCGCATATCCCCCCGCAGGTATCGCTTGAGGGGTACCTCTATCCGCAAACCTATTTTATCCTGGCGGAAACAGAACCGAGCAATCTCGTTTTCAGGATGATAGAAGAACTGCACCGCCGTTTACCCGATGATATTGAAACCCAGGCAGCCGAGCAGAATATGACGGTACATGAGATCCTTACCCTGGCATCCATAGTTCAGAAGGAAAGTCCGGCAGGAGACAAGCCGGCCATTGCCGGGGTTTTTCACAACCGTCTCCGCCACAGAATCCGTCTGGAATCTGACGCTACGGTGAACTATGTTCTGGGAACGCGTAATCTGCAGCCTACATTTGCCGATACAACTGTACAGCATCCATACAATACCTATCGAAACTTCGGCCTGCCCCCGGGACCAATCGGCAATCCCGGTATGGAGGCTATCGATGCATCCTTGCATCCGGATGAACATGATTACCAGTTCTTCCTGCACAAGCCAAACCAGGAGACCGTATTCAGTTATACCTATGCAGAACACCTGGCGGCCAAACGCAGATACCTGGATTAATTGATATTCAGGGTTTTTCCAGTATCTGAAATTATTTTTTTTATGCTACACTGGCGGCATGAAGCAAATCGGTATTCTCATAGTTTCGTTGATTATTGCCCTGGCAGGATGCACGACCACCACCGAAAATGAGTTCATCCAGGACATTCCCACGTCTGCAATCATCGACTCACGGTTGGAGATTTCACTTGAGGACGGGGTCGTTGTCTCGATCTGGCCAACGGAAGACGGACCGCTGCGGGTGTATGCAGCGGTCGGGACAGCGCCGCAGCCGGACAACCGCAGTCTGCAGCTGCCCATGCAGGAATATCTGTTGAATACTGTCGGAAGCTCAACCGTTGATATTACCACATCCGAAGAGCTTCCGCTCCAGCTTGCAGACCACTTCAGCCGTAGCCCGGGATTTGATTTCGAGATTGATGTTGATACCGTCTCCTACCTGCTCGGCCCATATGCAGTCACCCCATTCACCGGGGGTGTTATCTATACCCTGCACGGCGATCCGTTTCTGATACAGCGATTTCATAATAATGACGGGGGTATTACCAAGCAGTCGATTGTACTGGATGAGCAGCTGTGGCACGGGCTTGGCGGCGTAACCTCGACACTGGATTTATCTGCATCGCGTGCCACTATTCGGCAGCGCGCTGAATACGGAGACCAGACCTATCTGCATATTCCGTTCTTCTTCAGCAGCGGAGGCAGTTCATTGTATTACAACGCTGCTACCGATGACACCGTACGGTTTGGACCCCGCGGCAGCGGATCCATGACATACACCTCGCGTACCCCGTATCTTGACGGCCTGATCTGGAGCACCCCGTCACCGAAACACAGTGTTTCTTCCTTTTACGAGCTGAGCGGATCATCCTCACTGCTGCCCCGCTGGGCCTTCGGTTATATTCAGTCAAAGTACGGCTATCGCACACAGGAAGAGGTATATGAGGTTGTCGAGCGCTTTATTGACGAGGGCATTCCGCTCAGCTCAATCGTACTGGATCTATACTGGTTCGAACATATGGGGGATTTTACCTGGGATACCGCAGCCTTTCCTGAACCAGATGAGCTCACGGAGTTCCTCGATGAACAGGACATCCGTTTACTGACTATTACCGAACCCTACATGACTGTAGATTCCGTGGAGTACGAGCGTTTCAAGCAGGCAGGTTTGCTGGTTCAGAATAATGACGGCGAGGTTTCGACCTGGTCCAGCTGGTGGACCTTTGATTCGCCGGCCGGTTCAATGATTGATATGGCGGCCGACGGTACACAGGAGATTCTCGGGTCGCACTATGTAGAAATGATGCGAAAAGGTATCGACAGCTTCTGGACGGATCTGGGGGAACCGGAGGAGGTACCTCCAAACGCCAGGTTCGGCCCATACCCGGCCCGGGATTATCATAACTACTATAATCGGGAATGGCTGTTGCTCCCAGATAAAGATCAACCGCCCCTA
>CAZANF010000216.1:0-5149 GCA_964486425.1 uncultured Spirochaeta sp.
CTCCTCTATAAGGGGTGCTATTCCGGCGGCCAGTCTTTCCAGCCAGATGCGGTCCGTCTGGGTGAACGGAGAGTGCTGATGCGAGTCGATATCAATTTCAGCAATCACCTGTTCATCAAGCTTGACCGGAACAACGATCTCCGACTGGACATGCAGGCTGCAGCTCAAGTAATTCGTTTCGCGGGAAACATCCTGAACGATAATAGTCCGTCCCGAGGCTGCCGCCCGGCCGCATACCCCTTGCCCGAATGCGATTGTGGTATGATTGGTCGGAGCCCCTGAAAAAGGACCGAGAACGAGCTTTACAGCATTTGCAGGTACGACATAAATCCCTACCCAGTCATAATGAGCAACAGTATTCTTCAGCAATATACATAATTCCTGCAGAATATTCTCTGCTGAATCACCTGAATGCAGCAGGTCCTCAACCTGCGAAAAAAGCTGTTCTGATATCATTTTTTATTCCTCCTGTTGCAGTCCCGCACGGCATCCTGTTGTCCTCGAGCCGCAGCTGCGATACAATGCACGACATTATGATTAAAATAAACTCCAACTACCGTAAACTGCAATCTTCATATCTTTTTGTCGAGATAGCAAAGCGCGTTGCTGCATTTCAGGAAGCGAATCCGAACAGCGATATAATCAAGCTTGGCATCGGGGATGTCACCCGGGCATTGCCACCTGCTATTGTATCAGCTTTTCATGATGCAGTTCAAGAAATGGGTCGTGATGAGAGCTTTCACGGCTATGGGCCGGAACAGGGATACGCGTTCCTGAGAGATGCCATTGCCGAAAACGACTATCAGGCACGAGGAGCCCACATCTCCTCTGATGAAATCTTTGTCAGCGACGGTGCCAAGTGCGATACCGGTAACATCCTCGAAATATTTGATCATGATATACGCATTGCCGTACCGGACCCGGTATATCCTGTGTATGTCGATACCACAGTAATGAGCGGCCGCACCGGCCGCATGGTAGACGGACGCTATCAAGGTCTGACCTATCTTGAAGGAAATCTTGAAAACGGTTATGTACCCATGCCCGGCAAGGATCTGCACGCCGACATCATTTTTCTGTGTTTTCCGAATAATCCAACCGGTGCAACAGCTACCCGGGAGCAGCTTGCACAATGGGTAGACCATGCCCACAAGACTGGTGCAATTATCCTGTTCGATGCAGCATACGAAGCATTTATCCGTAATCCGGATATTCCGCATTCTATCTATGAAATTCCCGGTGCACGCGATGTCGCGATTGAATTCCGCAGCTTTTCCAAGACCGCCGGATTTACCGGTACGAGATGTGCCTTTACAGTTGTTCCAACCTCTTTACAGGGACTGGATTCATCGGGAAATACGGTATCTATCTGGGAACTCTGGAATCGACGTCAGTCCACCAAATTCAACGGGGTATCATACCCGGTTCAAAGGGCAGCTGCGGCAGCATATACTACGGCCGGCAAGAAAGAAGTTTATGAACATATTCAGTATTATCTTGATAATGCTGCGATAATCCGCAAGACATTGCTGGATGCCGGATACAGCGTCACCGGCGGCACCGATTCTCCATACATATGGACAACGGTTCAGGGCAGCAGCTGGGACTTCTTTGACAGGCTGCTGAATGAGGCCGGCGTTGTCTGCACGCCAGGCACCGGCTTTGGTTTAGCCGGAGAAGGCTGTGTACGGATAAGCGCCTTTAATCATCGTGAAAAGGTTCTGGCTGCTATGGAGCGTATACGTCCGATCCTTGGCTGATACAGGGGCACCGGCGGCAGGAAGTTCAGCTGCCGACCTCTTCCACCAGTGCATCGAATATCATCAGCATATCGCTGGTTGTTTTTCTCAAGCGGCCGGCGATTATTCCTGCTATCGAGCGGGTTATCGGTAGCGCGATCCGGGGATTTCTGTTTCCGAGATCCAGAAAATCCTGCTTGTCTATAACCAGAAACTCAGAATCCACTGTAGCAATAACCGTGGCCGAGCGTTTATCATCATCAATCAGGGCTAATTCTCCGAAAAACACATTATCATCTGCACCCAGGCGGATCACGGTATAATCATCCCCCGCACGTGTGCGCTTGTGAATTTCCACCACGCCCTTATCCACAATGTACATGGTGCTGCCTATTTCTCCCTCGCGTATAATCATCTTGCCTGCCGCAGCTGTTTCGGTCGTACATATGCGGGAAAGCTCCTGCAGTGCAGCAGCGTTTCCCCTGATCTCTGTAAAGATGGACACCTTCTGCAGTCGCTCGACAATTCGATCATAGTCATTCATATTGATGTCTCCGGCTCAAGCAGACGTTCAAGCACAATAGCTGAGGAGTAGCGGGGAATAATATAGGTATCCGGCGGTAAAAATACCGGCTTGTTCGCCTCCAGTCCTTTCACTCCCTTTATGTTTACGACCAGCTTAGAGACGTCCGAGGTCTTTTGGGCTTCCCGCAATGCCTCGAGTTTCATTCTGGTTTGAGTCCCGGTATTTTGCAGCAGCCCGAGTACAACCACATTATCATGGTCCCCGGCGGATGCCTTCAAGATATACTGAATCAGCTCTGCATAGCTCCGTCCTACAAGATTCTCCGGCACCTCATAGGTGCACAGTCTTGTTCCGGAATTATCCTGATTTATCAGTTCATGCATAATATGGCTCATTCCACTAATAGAGGAACTGGCTGCCAGCAGCTGACGGGAAAACACCCGGCTGAATATGATCTCATCACACTGAGCATGCCGGAGATAGCTCTCGAACTTTCTGTCCAGAACCTCAGCAGCTACATAGGTTTCCTTCGACATCGCCTTGCAGGTCAAGACGGTCATAACGGTTTTAGAATCCACCTCGGATGCGGCGGTGCTCTCCAGGGAGTCTGCCAGAACCAACACCTTGAATGCCTGTTTTACGTTGGCCCTCTTCAGAATGTGTTCATCATAATAATCCCCGCGAACAAACTTCAGGCCCTTCAGTTGATCGGATTCCTTCAGTTCATCTACATGCTGAGGGTCGGCATTGTTCACCAGCACGATTTGATCGCTTCTCAGGTCTTTACTGGCACGCAAAATATCAGACAGAATGTCCTGCATATCCTGTTTCCAGCCGCAGACTATGAGATGACTGCGCATATGTTGATAATCCAAGAGTCCCCTCCTTGATCGGGAGTTGTGATCCACCAGCCATGAGGTAATTGTTGCAGAGAGCAGCCCGGCTCCGGCAATACCTGAAAGAATAACTGCTACAGCAAGAATTCGACCTCCCAGGGTGATTGGAACGATATCCCCATAACCTGTCGTAGAAAAGGTAATTATCATCCACCAGAAACCGTCCAGGAGACTGCTGAAATCAGCATTTGTCCGAGCTTCCAGAAAATAGATTGAAACAGCCGAAATGATGAACAGCAGGGCAAGCAGGATTACAAACCGGGCAACCCGGCTGTCCCGATAGCGGTTTGCTATATTCTGAAAAATACGGTTGTCAAGCTTCATTGACTGCGTTCCTTGGTTTCATCATTCAGAACTCTATCAGCATCTGCAGTGAACCGGGAGAACTCCAGCTGTAACTGCTTGAGATGCTTCAAAGCTGCATGTTTCTGATTTTCGACACATGCATCTTCCACATTACCGGCTGTCCTTGCCAGACCATGAGCCTCCAGATGTCCTGCCCCGCCCTTGATCCCGTGAGAAAGAATACGGGCATTGTCAAAATCATCTGCGTGTATGCTATGCTCGATATCCAGGATTTGCTGAGCACCTCGTTCACGGAATGCCTTGATAACCCGGACAAGAACCTCCTTTTTCCCGAGAAAGGTCTCCAGCGCCGACGAAAAATCAAAACCGCTGTCTGTAAAAGTCTCCTCGGAGCCGGTTCCAGAAAGATCCGGATCCAGTTTGGCTGAAATATACCGCCGGAGCAATGGATAAATATCATGTGCCTTGAAAGGTTTCGGCAGATAATCATTCATACCGGCCTGCAGACATTTTTCTCTCTCGTCCTGAAGTGCATTCGCCGTTACCCCGATAATCGGAACAGCTGAGTCTGCAGCACGGATATGTGAAGCAGCGGTGTATCCGTTCATAACCGGCATCTGTACGTCCATGAAAACGATATCAATCCTCTGACGAGCAAAGATATCTATCGCTTCCCGACCATTGTTTGCCGTCAGCACATGCATGCCGCAATGCTCCAGAATCGTTTGAAACAGCTTCTGGTTTACCTCATGATCCTCCGCCAGCAAAGCGGTGCCATGAATATGAGGTGGCACAATCGGATTTTCCGGGATTTCATCCAGCCCGTCATCCAGACTTTCCAGAGAAGGCAGATCCAGATCTTCCAGCAGAACACCCTGAAGTTTGCTGTAAAGACCGCGTATGTGGACGGGTTTGGTGACATAATCATCAAACCATCCCAGACGTTTCATTTTCGCATCGGCTCCAAGCTGCCCGTTCGGAACCATCAGAATCAATCGGGTGGAGTTGATCCTGGTATCTGCATTTATATCTCCGGCAACCTGCCATCCATCCATGCCCGAAAGCAGAAGATCGATTAAAACAATATCATAGGGATTTCCTGACACTACCGCGCTCCGCAGGAGATCAATCGCAGTCCGGCCGTCATGAACGAGTTGACTGCTTAGGCCCCAGCTCTCCAAATACCGGCCGACCACCCGGCCGGCCTTGGGATTGTCATCAATAATCAGAGCACGTTTCCCCTGCAGTTCTCCGAGCGATGCCTGTGAAAAGTCGTTTTTCTGCCTGATCTCCGTAAACGGTATCTCCACCCAGAATACAGAACCCTGCCCCAGACGGCTGCGAACCCCGATCTTGCCCTGCATCATACGCACCAGACTCTTGCTGATTGAAAGCCCCAGTCCGGTGCCGCCGTAATTTCTTGTAGTTGAATCGTCAATCTGCCGGAATGCCTGGAACAGGTTCGGCAGCTGATCCTTCGGGATACCTATGCCGCTATCTTCGACCTCAATACGAACCGCTCCCGGCCTGGATTCATCCTTTCCGGGAGTTACTCGGACCATTATATTGCCGTCACGGGTGAACTTTAATGCATTGCTTAAAAAATTGACCAGTATCTGACGCAAACGCAGCGGGTCGCCTTTTACCAGTATCGGGACACGCTGATCGATATCAATAATCAG
>CAZANF010000217.1:0-5109 GCA_964486425.1 uncultured Spirochaeta sp.
CCGAAACCCGTATTTTTCCATAGCCGCCGGCAGGAAATCATACAGCAGGCGAGTATCATCATCACGATAGTTTTTGAGCCAGGGATTCCCTGGGGGCGAGAGCTGATGCAGATCGTCGCTGTCTTCAGAAAGATGCAGCGTAAGATGCTGCACCCCCGGAGCCAGCCCGCTGAGCCAGGCATCAATCTGCTGCGGTGTCTGACCGGCAGTCGACACCGCCGAATCGAAGTGACGGCTTTTCGCTCCGTCATCCGGGCTTCCCTCACCCGAATAGGTGCAGTTCAGCCCATACCCTTCTCCGGCCCGTTCAGCGAGACGCAAGACCCTCCGCTCTGCCGGGTCGACAGGAGATCCGGCTGGTATCATATGAATATCCAGGTGGGTCGGTGTGAGCCCCCACTCCATGGCTCGTTCAATCTGGGCGATCATCTCCTGCAGTATCTCCTGATCTGATGCAGCAGCCGCCAGATCGCGGTGCGTCCTCCACATGGTACCATCCGGGCCGCACAGCCCGCCGGCCCCGGTAAGCGGCCGGGTGCGCATATATTCCCACTCGCTGGTCAGGGTAAGGTGCACCCCGCACGGAAGCCCATGCTCGACAATCTCCCGCACCGCCTCGCGGGCGGAGGGACACGGCACCATGATATTGGTAACACTGATTCTTCCCTCGGAAAGTGCTCGGATAATACCGCGGTTTATCGCTGGATGCATTCCCAAATCGTCGCTGGTAAGTACAACCCCTTTGTGTTTATCTGACATATCCTGCCTCATTATGTCCCTCCCTCAGTACTCGATATGCACAAGATAGTTCGCATCGTGCTCCCGCATTACCGGATCGGTAAGATCAAACCCGCGAACAGCAATGCGACGGCGGGAGGGATCCATGCCAATCTGCGGAACAACTGATTCAACAAGTACCGCAAAATCCTCATAGCGATGCAGCAACTCACCATCGCGGGAGAAAATCGAAAAATGCCCGATATGCTGCCGGTCGAGTTCATCGGCAAGCTCGTCATCAGCCTGCTGCAGGGTCAGCACAGTCCCGTCGTCCAGTAGCCAGGCGTACCCGGAAAACAGCGGCACTCCGTTTAAAATCCTCTCGAGGGATTCAATATGCCCCCCCGCCATTCTGCCGAGAAAAACCTCGGCAGAGTCTTTGTCCGGAGGGAAAAGGCTGATTACGACCTCATCCCCGGATGCACTGAAATCGGCAATATGCGCCTCGAGGCCGCGGGTTTCCTGCCTGAGCTGTTCGGTTGAGTAGTAGGGTTCAAGCGGCAAAGGACGGACATCCAGCCTTGTCGGGCCCCGGCGAAAGGGGTACATCCTGCCGAATTCATAATCCGGAGTGATCACATACCCGGCGTAGTCGGCTGCAGCAATATCCGGATAGCTGTCCAGCGGATGAATGCGGCCTGCAGCAAGATGAACCCCGGCTGTTACCGTCTTCCAGCCCGCCTCCCACACAACGATATCCGCAACCTCTCCATTCATGAGCCGTAAATCCGGGAAAAGCCCGTAGAGTTCTACCCGGCTGTTGGTGTATATAAGAGGTTTCACGCTGCGATTCCGGATATCGACCAGGCGCAACGCGGCCGGTGATTCGGTAGAAGAGGTATACAGGAACCGGTTCTCATCTACCCACCTGGCCATGTATATGTATTTCGGAACATACCCGTTGGTTATCTCAAGATCGGCAAACAAATCGGTATTGTTCCCGAAATCCTGTATACGCTCGATGGTAAAATCATACGCAGATACTGTCGCAGACAGGGAAATACAAACGGCTGTCAACACAAGTAATCTTCTCATTCCGCTGCTCCAGAAAAAGTGTACCGTGGTTTCTCGAGGCGTGCAATCCTCAATCTGCAGGCACCAGTCGAAGCATCGGTGCATCGGCGTCATCGACAAGGACATAGATATATCCGTCGGGACCGGTTTTCACGTCCCGGATCCTGTCGCCCCTGTCCGTCAGCAGCTGTTCTATTTCTACCGGCTCGGTCCCCGAAAACCGCACCCGCTGCAGATGCTCATGCGCCAGCGCGGACACAAACAGATCCCCCCGCCATTCCGAAAAAACATCACCATCGTATATGGTAATCCCGCCCGGCGCGATAGATGGGGTCCAATGCATAAGGGGTATTTCTATATCGCCGCTCACGTCGTAATCCGGAATCGGCGTGCCGTCGTAGTGATCTCCACCCCGATACTCCGGCCATCCATAGTTTCCACCGGCTCGTAGAATGTTGATCTCATCACCGCCTTTTGGGCCATGCTCACTCTGCCAGATATCCCCGGTTTCCGGGTGAACCGTCATCCCCTGCACATTCCGGTGTCCATAGCTGTAGATCTCATCCAGGACATCGGGGTCATCAACAAAGGGATTGTCCTCGGGTATGGTGCCGTCCGTATGCAGCCGAACCGTGGTGCCGTTATGATTATCCGTATTCTGCGCCTCATCCATCTGTCCCCGATCCCCGACCGAGATATAGAGATACCCGTCGTGAATGATTATCCGGGATCCGAAATGGCGCCCTGCGGTTCCCCAGGCCTCGGCAATAAACAGGTCCTCGACATTCGTCAGTTGATGGTCCTCAAGTTCGCCGCGGGCTGCTGCCGTAGTCGCTCCATTCTCGCCGGGTTTGCTGTAGGTAAAGTACACCAGACGATTCGAGTCAAACTCCGGATCTATGGTAATATCCAGCAAGCCGCCCTGCCCTGAGGTCGAGACTTCCGGCAGCCCGGATATCGGCTGAGAAAGCAGCTCTCCATCCTGGATCAGCCGCAGCCTGCCCGGCCGCTCCGTTACCAGTATATCCGTCCCGTTCGGCAGAAAAACCATACCCCACGGGTGTTCCAGACCATCGACTATCGTTTCAACCGTAAAATCCACCCCGGAGTCGGTCTGCGGGGGCAGATCATTCGCTTCTGCCGCAGCACTGCCGCAGGCGGCCGTTGCGATACATATCAACCCGATACTCATTACTGTTTTTATACGCATACATACTAAGGTAGCAATAGCGGAAATGATAGGCAAAGGAATGACTCATACCAGATACATCATTTCGATGCAAAGACGCGGTACAGACTGTACAGGGCCAACACCACATCCTGTGAGGCGGGAGCACCCTTCATTCCCTGCAGATTCTCGAGCTCCTCCCAGTACACCTGCATTACCCGCGGGGTCTGTAACTTGGCATCCCACGGGAGCTCCTGCCACACCCGGATGAGCAGATTATAGGCCTCTGTGTATCTCTCCCGGTCATACAGATCAGCAGCAACGCGGATATTCTGCTGTACGATATCACCCGTATCTGCGGGAATCGGCTGCATAACCCTGCGGCTTCGCAGAGCCCGGCCGATACGTCTTCCGGCTAACTCAGCCAAACGGTGTACCGCCTGCAGATTGCCGGCCATATCCCCCGTCATATAAAAGTAGATTTCACCGGGGTTTCCAAACAGATCCCCCAGGGCAATTGCCAGCTGCCGTCGCAGTATCCAGTTTTCGGTCTGATGCATGAGCTGAAAAATCTCGATTCCGGCTTCCTCCGCCCCCAGACGCGCCGCTGCTTCGGCAGAGGATATTCTGACCCGCAAAGAAGGAGACTCACGCAGGCTGCGCAGCAGAATCGGCGTGGCACCCCGCCATGCAAGCCGACCAAGCGATGATGCAGCCTCTACCTGCACATCCTCGTTTGGATCACCCAGCAGTTCTGAAAGCACCTGCACTACCCGATTCAGTTCATCCCCGGTTAGATTGCGAAAATTGCCCAATGCCCGGGTCAGAACAGGACGGGAGAGAGAGTCCCGGTTCTGCAGCCGCTGGATAAGCTCCATCTGTGCAGGCCGGCTGCCCAGGCGGGCCAGGGCCAGTGCTGCCGCCTCGCGCACCTGGACATCCGGATCATCAAGCCGGACACAAATCTCGGCAAAGCTGAGTCCCAATGCGCCGCCGCGGCTTCCATGCAGTGTACGCCGAACCACATCCGCGCGGGTCGGACGCGACAGAATCGCTATGTTGGATACCGCACGGAACACCCCGGGATTCAGAATAGTGCTCATAACGGTACGGACGCTTTTGTCGCGCGGACTGACAATACGTCCCATGTGGGTCAGACTGAACAGTACCAGGAGCCCCGATACAATTACCACCAGCTGAAACGCTGAAGGTTCCATTCCGACAATCTGAATCGTCTGCTGATCCAGGTAGTCGTACATGAGCCCTCCCAGCAAGGGACTTACCGCCCCGCTGAGTCCGAAAGCGGTCCAGTACCAGGCAGAGTAGCTGGTGCGGTGCGAATCCGGCGACAAGGCGAGCATAAACTGACTGATGCCTTCCCAAAACGCCGGAGCAAGCAGTCCGCCGACAAGGGCGATTACCGGCAGCACCATGATGTAATTCCCCGGACTCAGAATGAGATACCCCAGCCATGACAGCACGAACAAACCGCCGATTATTACGACAGGCTTTTTTCCCATTCGGTCCATCAGCATTCCCCAGAAGGGAGCCATCAGCACCCAGACCGATTGACTGATCACAAAGGTGATTCCAAGCCAGACATTTGGTGCGCCGCCTCCGTCGGCAGCAGTCATGTACGGTGCCAGAAAGGGAGCCGCCAGGTTCATGGAAAAAAGATACAAGCCGAGAATAACACAGAAGCTGCGGAAGTTGCGGTCCTTCACCGGCAGCAGGAACTCGCTCCACGACCAGCGCTTGTCCGGCGGAATCGCGGGCTGCGGTTCAGGCACCCCTGCATGCAGCAGCACATCCAGTATGCCGCCGATACCCCCCACGGCGAACAGGATTCCATATACCACAAACACCTGTCGGGCATACAGGTCCAGAAACAGGGTAGCGGAGAAAAAGAACACAACATTTACCACCTGACTTATGGCGGATCGAGTACCGAAGAACGCCGCCCGCCGGTTCTCGGGGATAAGATCCGCCATCCAGGTCCACCAGCCCGAGCCGCTGATATTACCGGCAATCCCGGCCACAATCGCTGCGGCCAGAACGATCAGCACCCTGAGCTGACGGCTCACCCCTCTGGCCACGGAAAAGGCGGCATAGGACATGGCCAAGGCCATACAGCGGTGAAGAACCGTGGT
>CAZANF010000218.1:0-5081 GCA_964486425.1 uncultured Spirochaeta sp.
ATCGGGGGGCAGGACGCCAAGTATGTGTATATAAAGAATCAGGTACCGATCGACTATGCGATGAACGAGGCCTGCTCGGCCGGAACAGGCTCCTTCCTGGAGGAGTCCGCTTCAGGGGATCTGAACATCAAGCATGCCCATGAGATAGGTCCGGTTGCGCTGGATGCAGCAGCCCCGTTGAAGTTCGGCGAGCACTGTTCGGCGTTTATCAACTCGGATATCCGCAATGCGATTCAGCAGGGGGCCGGCAAGGCCGATATCACCGCCGGCATCGTTACCTCTATTGTTTCGAACTACCTGAACCGGGTTGTCGGCAACCGCAGTATCGGCAAAAAGATTGTGCTGCAGGGCGGGGTCGCCAAAAATTCGGCTGTTGCGCCGGCCTTTGCACTGCTGCTGGACAAGGAAATCCTTGTGCCGCCGAATCCCGAACTCATGGGGGCGTACGGGGTCGGTTTGCTTGCTCTGCAGAAGCTGGACGAGGGACTGCTGGACAAAAAGGTGTATCGTATAGACGAGATACTCAATACCGATATCGTCTATGAGCGCGAGTTTACCTGCAAGGTTTGCGACAACTACTGCCCGATTCGCATACTGAACATTAACGGGCACAAGTACAAATTCGGCGGACGCTGCAATCTCTATGCGAACAGCCGGAAAAAGAAGAACTTCCGCGATGCCGATGTGCACAACTATGTGCAAAGGCGTATGGATCTGATGTTCGATGAGATGGCTCCGCCGTCTGTGTCTGCGCAGGCAGCAGGGGCGGCAGCTGCAGGAGCGCAGGCGGCAGGTGCGGCAGCCACAGCCACGGCGGCGACAGGCCGGGATATAACCGTGGGCATACCGCGCAGTTTTTCGGTGTACACCATGTATCCGTTGTACAGCTGGTTCTTCCATGAACTGGGAATACGGACGGTTCTGTCGCAGGGGATTGCGGCTGGGGGTATCGCCCGTGTGGAAAGCACATACTGCTTTCCGGCGGAGATTGCGCATGGTGCCGTGCAGGATATTATGGACCAGGGTGCCGATTATATCTTTCTGCCGCATTACCGGGATATGCCGAGCTATGAATCGGATGTCCACGCCAATTTCTGCCCGATTACACAGGGATTGCCGTATTACATCAAGAAGGCCTTCCCGGAACTGACCGAAGAGAAGCTGCTGCAGCCGGTTGTCAGCTTCAAATACGGCAGAAAAAAGGCGGAGTCCTATTTTGTCGAGATGGCCGCCCGGCTCGGGATAGATGAAGCAGAAGCCGCACGGGCATTTGATGTTGCCTATCAGAAGCAGGACGAATACTTTCTGAAGGCGCAGGAGATGGGGCGCACAGCGGTAGAAGAGGCCCGCAAGGCGGATCGACCTGTTATCGCTCTGCTCGGTCGACCATATAACGCCTTTACCAAGGATGCCAACATGGGTGTCCCCAAGAAGTTCACCAGCCGCGGGTTCACGATTATCCCCTTTGATATTATGCCGTTCGAAGGGGAGGGCATCTTTCCGAACATGTACTGGTATTACGGGCAGCAGGACATGAAGGCCGCACAGTTCCTCAAGAATGAGGATAATATCTATGTTACCTTTATAACCAATTTCTCATGCGCTCCCGACAGTTTCATGCTGCATTATCTGAAATGGATTATGGGGACCAAGCCCTTCCTTATTCTGGAGCTGGATTCCCATTCCGCAGATGCCGGAGTAGACACCCGGGTTGAGGCATTCCTGGATATCATCGAAGGGTATCGCAGCAAGCTCGGCGACCTGCGTGAGGATCGCTATGATAACGGGCTGCGGTTTGTAAATACCGGCGATGAAAACATCTATATAAAAGATGAGCACCGAAACCGGGACATTCCGATTCGCAATAACCCCAAGGTCAAACTGCTGGTTTCGAACATGGGTGATCTGGCTGCCAGGATGGTGGCGGAGGTCATTCAGTCAACCGGGGTTAATGCCATAGCCCTGCCGCCGGCGGATCATCAGACCCTGCAGATTGCCCGATCACACGCCTCCGGAAAGGAATGCGTACCGTCGCACCTGGTTCTGGGTGGCGCTCTCAAGTTCCTTGCCTCGGAGGAATATCGCAAGGATGAGACCTACCTGCTGTTTGTTCCGATTACCACCGGGCCCTGCCGAACGGGTCAGTATTTTGTATTCTACGAAAACCTCTTCCGCGATCTGCGCATAGAAAACGTGGTGGTGATTACCCTGAGCGCTGATAACTCTTATACCGAACTCGGGCCAAAGTTCAGCCGCCATACCTGGTGGGCTATGGTTATCAGTGACTACATGAAGGATATCGAGAATACCCTGCGTGCCTGTGCGGTGGATCCGGATGCGGCCATGGTGGACTTTCATCGCCACTGGAATGATCTGGCAAGGATTGCGCGTACCGATGTCACGAAAGCACCGGAGCTGCTGCGGACAATCAGCGAGGAGCTGAAGCAGGTCCCGCTGAAGCAGAAGATGATCGATTCCCCGCGGGCTCTGATCGTCGGCGAGATATATGTTCGCCGAGATGATTTCGCGGTAGATGAACTTATTGAGCTGTTCAGCCGCAAGGGCATTATCGGGAAGGTCTCCGGGACAACCGAGTGGATTCACTACCTTGATTTCGTCCGCCGCTATGATTTGCGAAAGCGGTATAAGCTGGTGCCGCTGTGGCGACGCTGGTTCTCTGCGCCGGCTAGAGGACTAATCAAGCTGCGTCTGGAAAGGGCCTGGAAACACTGGGTGGAAAAGCAGGTAAAGAATGCCTTGTCGAGTTGTGAGCTGATACCCCCGACCCCGCATAATATGGATCGTATTATGCAGAACACCGAGCAGCATTTCCTGAGTCATGAGCTGAACAGCGAGATTGCGATTTCTTCCGGGGTAGCCGCGACCGCAATGGAGTCCGGCTACAGCGGGGTAGTGAATATCTCCCCGTTTGCCTGTCTCATTGGTCGGGTAATCGAGGGTATCTATACCCCGTGGGCCCGTGATCGCAAATACCCGATTATATCGGTTGAGGTAGACGGCAATCTGCTGCCGGCCGGTATCAAGAGCAAGCTGGATATCTTTATGCTGAATGTGCTGCGTTTCCGGCAGAACCCGGATCTGAGCGAGCTTGTCGAGGAGCCGGATTACGATGAGGCCCCGGCGGCCAACATGGTAGAGGTCGGGCTCCCGGGAGCCGGTGTGTCGGTTGCAAGCACTGATGTGGTACATGGAGGTACAGCCATCGAACGCTCGGAACATGAGCAGCAGAAGAAGCAGATCCGTGAACTGCAGAAGGAAGGTGCCGGCCGTTGAACCAGCTGAAGGGAAGCCGGCTGCTGGTCGACGGTCTGCCGGTGTACCTGCAGCGCAAGCCGGTGAAGAATGTCAATTTTCGCATCTATCCGCCGGATGGAAGGGTGATGGTTTCCGCACCGCTGAGAATGAGTGAGACGGCGGTGCGTCTGGCGATTCGGGATCGGATTGACTGGATACAACGCCACAGGCAGCGGTTGACGCTGGCGGATGCGGCGACAGCCCTCCGGTACAGAAGCGGAGAGATGCACATGGTGGCCGGCAAGGCTTGCAAACTCGTGGTGCTGGAGCAGCCGGGCAAGCCCCAGATTCGGTTGGACCCGGAAGGCGTCCTTGAGCTGCGGATTCCCGTCGGCAGTGATATGGAGCGGCGCAGGCAGGTTGTTGAAGACTGGCTGCGCCGCCGCCTCCAGCAGCAGCTGCATGAGCTGGTACGCACCTGGGAGCCGGTAATTGGACGCTCAGTCGCAGAGTGTCGGGTCAAGCGGATGAAAACCCTCTGGGGCAGCTGCAGCATTAAAGCCCGCAGGATATGGCTCAACCTTGAGCTGGCGCGACGCTCACCGGGATGCCTGGAGTACGTTGTGGTCCACGAAATGGTGCATCTGCATGAGCGGTATCACAACCGGCGTTTCTATTCACTTATGGACCGTTTTCTCCCGGACTGGCGCGCGCGTCGCGCCGAACTGGAAAACACTCCGTTGACGGACGACAGGGGGACATCCCTGTATTGAGGATCATTTCATGGCAGTGGTCTCAAAGTACACGCGGAACCTTGTACCCCCATCCCTTCTGATTTCAGTCCGGCCGCCGATCTGCTCGGTAAGAATACTGACCAGGGTGAGGCCGAATCCGCTGCTGCTGCCCGGGCCTTCCAGCCCGACGCCGTCGGGGAGCCCGATGCCGTTATCGCGGACCTCCACCTGAGCGGCTTCCCCTTTCGCTGATGCAGAAACAACGATTTCCCCGCTGTGCGGTTCAGGAAAGGCATATTTGATTGCGTTGGTAAGCAGCTCGTTTACCAGAATTCCGAGGTAGAAGAGCTTTGGGGTATCTACGGCGAAGTCCTGGATATCGGTCCGGATGCTGATGCGGCCGTTGTATAAAAAACTGTCTGTAATATCCTCGATCAGTGACTCCAGATATTCCTTCATTGAGAGTTTTGCATATTCACCGCTGCGGTAGAGTTTGTCGTACATTACCATCATGCTCTGGACCCGTCTGCGTGCCTCGTCCAGTGCGGTTACTGCAGCCGGGGTGTTCAGGCTGTCGGCTTGCAGTGACAGCAGATTCATGATGGTCCCCATGTTATTCTTGATCCGGTGGTGCACCTCGCGCAGCAGCACATCCTTCTGGTTCACCATGCGCCTGATCTCCAGGTTGGCTGCTCGTCGCTGGCGTACCGCGCGAATCAGGAGGAGAATAATAGTGACCAGTATCAGTATCGCAGCCCCGATTGCAATCCCGATGATTCTGTACCAGCGGGAAAGTTCCTGCTGAGCAAGAGCTTCATCGGTATAATCGCGAATAATTCCGAAAACGATATTCCGCTCCCGGTCATACTCGGCAAGAGAGTGAATGTAGCGAAACTCACCGTCGCTGGGGCGTTTTATACGGAAGCGAACATTGTACGGCTCATTACGTTCAATCAGTTCTTTTAATGCAGTATCCAGATATTCCCGGTATTCAGGCAGTGGTATTTTCTGGGTTCGTGAGATATTCCACAGGGTATCGCTCAGTCCGTATATCCGTACAGCTCCCGGGGAGGCCTCCACAACTCCTGTATT
>CAZANF010000219.1:0-5028 GCA_964486425.1 uncultured Spirochaeta sp.
GTCGGTCGTTTCCTGACCAAATACAGGCGCTGCTATCAGCATTCCTGCTAACAGAAGAACCACTAATAGACTCATTTTTCGTTTCATGGCATGTCTCCTTACCGCTTTAGTGTATCACTGCTAATGCGAAAAAACAAAGCCCGCAGCGCGGAGTTATGCAGTTTCGGCATCAGTTTCTGCCGCTGCCTGTTCAAGCACAGCATCGTCGGGAATCCTCAGCTCCGGGCTGTCCGGGGTCAGTGCCAGCGCTACATCCGGGAAGTCCGGCGGGCGACTGTCCCACAGCTGGAACTTGCGGGTGTAGCCGACAGGCCGGTAGGTCAGTTTGGACTGCCGCAGTCCGGGATCCCCGACGTCCTGCTCGCGGTTGACGGTTTGGATCTCGCGGGGCAGTCCGCGCACCAGCTCGCGGAAGATATACTGATAAATCCCCTTGAGATCATGATTTCCCTTCTCTACATGGATAACAAAGGAGCTGCCGTTGGCCAGCGACTCTCCGAGAGCAAAAGCAGCGGGGGTGCCGTTTATACATACCACTTTGCCGGTAAGGCCCAGCTCCGTATGGAGTTCAATTGCTTCCCTGGCTTCTGTATAATCCCCCTCAATCTGCACCTGCCGGCGCCACAGTTCCAGCACAGTCATTGCAGCTGCGGAGTGGCTGGAATCGAATTTTTCAGCATGATGTTCCGGATAGGTACGTTCAAAGTTATGAATAAGATTGCGTTTTTTATGAAATTTCTTTCCGGCGAGCTCGGCCATATCCTCGCGATCATACAGGTAGTCGTAGTTGTCCCGGTCCGCAGCCGCCCAAACCTTGAGCTCCTGCAGGCGATCAAGATTCTCACGCAGCAGCCGCTCTGAAAACCCGCGAATATACTCGTATTCTGCCAGGAGTTCTGCAAGCAGTTTTGTTCCTGCAGGTCCTGGGGGCGGGCCCTGGGGGAGAATGACAAAGCGGCGCCCGTTTTTACTGCCGCGGCCGATAATAGTACCATCATCGGCACTGGAAATCTCGTATCCGTATTCATGGCGGAACAGAAACAGCCCGGCAAAGGTGAACTCGGAAACCCCGTCCGGGAGATTACACAGCAGGGGATGGAGTTCGGAACGCATATCCAGGGTAATCCCTGCAAATTCGGGGTAGGAAGGTAACTTCATAGACGACTAATGTACCCAAGAACCCCGTGTGCGCCAAGTTGCGATGACAAGGAATCACGGGGTACACTGTGAAAATGGAAAGTAATCAGGTAATGAGTGTGCTGCGATCCCGTCGCAGCGAGATAGAACAGGATGTTCGCGAACGGTTTCTGCGCTACGTGCAGGTGCATACAACCTCCGACAAGGACTCGCCGGCTACTCCTTCAACCCGTCGCCAGTTTGATCTGGCGCGCATGGTGGTGGAGGAGCTCGGTCAGATGGGGGTAGTTGATGTCGAATTAACCGGGCAGTGTTATGTCATCGCCCGCATTCCGGGGACAGCGCCCGAACCGGCGATTCCGGCGCTGTGTCTCATGGCCCATTTTGATACCTCACCGGAAGCCCCCGGAGACAATGTGGTTCCCCAGGTATGGGAGAATTATCGCGGCGGAGGCCTGCAGATATCCGATGAGGTATGTCTGACGGAGCAGGAGAATCCCCTGCTGGCGCAGTATATCGGCGAGACCATCATTACAGCCTCCGGTGATACCCTGCTGGGAGCGGATGACAAGGCGGGACTGGCTGAGATAATGGCTGCCGTCGGGTTCCTGCTGAGGAATCCTGATATACCCAGGGTCCCGCTGGAACTGGTATTTACCCCGGACGAGGAGATAGGCCGGGGATTGAGCGGTTTCACGCGTGACATGATTACCGCACCGGTAGCCTACACCTTTGACGGAGGAGAAGAGGGCGAGCTTGAGGGTGAGTGCTATAACGGCTACATGGTGGAGGTTCGCTGTACCGGCTCGGTTATCCATCTCGGCTACGCCCGCGGGCGTCTGGTGAATGCCGTGAGTATGGCGGCCCACTTTACGGCGATGCTGCCGCGCAACGAAAGCCCGGAAGCAACCGATGAGCGCTACGGCTATTATGCTCCGCTGGAGATCAAGGCGGATGCCGGGTCGGCCAGAATCGAGATATATCTGCGGGATTTTGAGATTGAGCAGATTGAGCGAAGAATAGCCGCGCTGCGCAGCTTTGCTACCGCAACAGAGGCGCAGTTTCCCGGCGGGAAGGTGGAGGTGCTGCCGCACAAGCAGTATCTGAATATGCGTGACAGCATTGCCTCCGAACCGCGAATAATGGAACTGGCCAGGCAGGCTATCCGGGATACCGGCATGGAGCCGATAGAGCGCAGTATTCGCGGTGGTACGGATGGTGCCCGCTTGTGTGAATTGGGTGTTCCGACCCCGAATATATTCGCAGGTGGGGTGAACTTTCACAGCGTACGGGAATGGGTGGCGGTTCCGGCAATGATCCGGGCGGTTGAGACGGGGGTTATGCTGGCGGTGCGCTGGGCAGAGGGCTGATCTGCGGCTCACAGACAGGGGTATCCTCGAATATACGCGGGATCCGGCTGGAGACCGCGCAGGTGATTTCGTATGGAATGGTGCCGCACAAATCTGCGACTTCCTCGGCGCTGGGCGGCTGCTCCGGCCACTGGATGCCGCTCTCCGGCACCGGTTGCGGAGGGCCGAAGAGGACAGCGCGGTCGTACAGCTGCACGTCGGAGTCGGTTCCTATATCGATCATAAGCTGATCCATGCAAATTCTCCCGACAATCGGGTAGGTGCGGCCACGTATCCATATCCGGCCACGGTTGGAAAGCATGCGAAATACCCCGTCGGCATAGCCGACTGGAATAGTGGCTATTCTGGTATTGCTTCTGGTTCTATACGTCATGCCGTAACTTATCGGGGTTCCTTTTGGTACCGTTTTGATAAAGCTTACGGCAGATTCAAATGTCATGGCCGGTACAAGATCAAGGTTGCGGGGGACTTCACGGGACGGATAGTAGCCGTACATCATAATCCCCGGCCGGGCCATCCCCAGTCCGGCGGTCCGGGGCATAGTGATAACGGCGCCGGAATTGGCGGCGGACAGAATCCCGGGGGATATGCCATGAGCACGTATGTTACCGGCGGCAGCCAGAAAGCTTGTCAGCTGCTGCTCGGCAAACCCTGTATCGGCAGCATCGGAAGCGGCAAAGTGGGTAGCGCAGCCGGCAAGGCGCACCATGCGCGAGCCCGCAATCTGCTGCGCCAAACCCAGCACATGCCGGGGATCACAGCCAACGCGCCCCATTCCCGTATCAGTCTTGAGAAAAACAGCGGCTTCCCGGTTCTGCTGTTCGGCAGCCTGTGCAATGGCCTGAATTCTCTCTTCGTCGAATACCATCGGCACAAGGTCGTGCTGTACTATGATACCTGCTTCATCCGGAAAAAAGGGGCTGAACAGCAGGATTTGACCGGCTATTCCGGCCTCACGAAGCTCAATTCCTTCTTCCGGAACAGCTACGCCCAGCATATCTGCACCGTTTGCCAGTGCAGCTGCCGCTACAGATGCTGCACCATGTCCGTATGCGTTGGCCTTCACCGCAGCGCATATCAAAGGCATGCTGGACTGTGGATCGGAAAATTGCGTCCGTATGCGGCGCAGATTGTGCTGGATGGCATTCAGATGTACGACTGCTCTGGTTGGGCGCATAAAATGAGTGTAGCGAAATGAATTAGTTATGGAAACACCGGCGTTTGTGGTGTATATTAAAATTAGTGAAATTTATACTTGGTCGTACAGTATACTATATCTCACGTTTAGGTCTGCTCGCAGTTGTTTTCCTTGCGGCGGGTTCCTGTGGTGAAGCGGGAATGCTGATGCCGAACGTGGATCGTGTGGATGATGCGAGCATAGTTACCGGATCTGCAGGGGTAATAGTTGCAGCCGGGTCCGAGATGACGGCCGAGATTGCTCTCTCCAGTCAGTTTCGCAGCAGTGAGCAAACTCCGATTCGAATGGAAGCATATCTGTTTGATGCAGAGGGCGAAGAGGTAGCGGTCGGCCGATTCAGTGCAGAGGATCTCTCCGATGATTCGACCCCGCCCTTCCGTTTGCCGGATGATCTGGAGAGCGGATACTATGAAATCCGCTATCGCCTGTTTCAACAGGACAGACTCCTTGCCTCTCATGTGCGGCCGTTCTTTGTTGCCGATGATACGATCTCTTTAGGTGGAATTTCTGTTTACCCTTCTACAATAGAACCTGATTCACAAGGGATCCTGCAGCTTGGAATCCAGCGTACCCAGGGTAGTGAGTCGGATCCGTATATCATCTGGAGATTTGACGGCAGGGTAATTGAATCCGGCAGCTTGAGCAGCGGGCTGGATGAAATACTTATTCGATCACCGGATCGCAATGGAGTCTATTCGGTACGAGCCGATGTATACCCGTTTGCGCCGACCGACGACGCACCATATTCCTTTCCCGCAGTGAATCAGCAGCGTGGAGAGGTGGTCGTGTCCTCCGATTCCCAGGCGCGTTCGCATGAGCTTCAGCCGGTGCAATCGTATTACAGCCTTCTTCGCCTGAACGGCAATCTCCGCGATACCGGAATGAGGAACGAGGGTGATACTCAGGCGCAGCATTTCCACCCGGTGGGTGAGCAGGAGCCGCCGCTGGTTATTGATCAAGGCCGGTTAGGCCATCAGTTTTCCGGGGATGATGCAATTGAGACAAACGGTTCTGTTTTTCCCAGCAGAGGCAGCATGCCGGATTCGTTTACGCTGACCTTTCGCGGCCGGTTTTCCTTGCCTGAAGAACGGGAGCAATGGGTTGAGGTAGTTGATGGTGATCCCCGGGTGGAGATATACAGTGAGGACGGATCCATGTATGCCGTTGTCGGAATGGATGGGCAGCGGTTTGAAATGCCCCGTGAGATGATTCCGGCGAATGAAGCAGTGCAGTGGAGTTTTTCATACCTGCCGGAAGGCAGCCGTGCTTACGGTATGTGGCTGATAAACGGTATGCTTGTTCATCTGGATACAATCGACACTC
>CAZANF010000220.1:0-5015 GCA_964486425.1 uncultured Spirochaeta sp.
GAGGCGATAGGCACAATCGTCGCCCTGATCGTCGCCCTGATCGTCGCCCTGATCGCTGCCCTGATCGTCGCCCTGGTCGTCGCCCTGATCGTCGCCCTGATCGTCGCCCCGAACGTCGCCCTGGCAGCGGTCCAGATCGGCCCGGCAAGCGGCCCTGCCGACAGGCGCTTGATACGGGGCCTGGTTAGGCGGTTAGTTGTCCCCGGAGGATTATCCAGCGTCGGCGGCGTGGGACCGTACACGAGCTGTCCGCCGCTGTTTTCCTGCAGGTTGCGGTATAATGTGTTCGAGTTATTCGGATTTGTCATGTGATGCCTCATGCAGTGTGGTTGTCAGTATTTCGGTGCGGATTGGTGAAAGGGCAGCGACGATTGTCTCCGGTGCAGCATCAGCATGCACGGATATCGAGGATTTCCCCTCCCAGAAAAGATCTAGAAACTCCCCGGTCAGTGCGACGGTAGTACCGTAGATGGACCCGCTCCCCTCAAGCCGGTCCAGCATCAGAGTGGTAAAGTCGCTTCGTCCCTGCTGCCACAGCGTGCCCTCGGCGCGGAGATCAATCCAGATATCCCGCTCGACATGCACCTGGTCCCAAGCAGAGAAGAAGGTATCGCGGCAGATGGTTATGCCGACATCCAGTCCGAGGATAGTAACCCCTCGCGCTGCATCCAGCCGGCCTGGATCCAGTCTTACAAGATTCTCTTCCATATGCGTCAGGTAGACCTTGTCCTGTTCATATATCGCTTGCCCCGACGGTCCGTACACCACGGCCCTGTTGGTGAGTCTGTCGGGCACTCCAGTTCTCCGGTGGACGGATGGCGGTGCAGGGGAGGCTGCAAAGTAGGTTCCGGCCACAATGTAGATTCCATATTCCTGCGCCAGGCCGCCATATACCCGGTTCATGATTTCACGTATCTCTGCACTGTGTCGAATGAACAGTTCACGCACGGTCTGCGGGTTCTGCGGGGCTGCAAAAACCCGGGACAGGGTTTCGGCGATGGAGTCGGAGTCACGCAGATGCTCCTGATAGGGGATTGATACAAGAAAGACATTCAGATACTCCGGGAACACCACAATATCCGCACCCTTTTCGGTCGCAGACTCCACCTGCTCCTGAATCATCCGGCTGAACCTCTCCTGGGAGGTGTAGGTATTCGCATGAATACGGGTCTGTACGACTGCAAGTACGGGCGGAGATGCAGATTCGGTCGCAACCAGCGGCAGCAGCGGCGTGCAGCTCAGGATGCAGATTGTTAACAGACAGATGGGAACCCGGATTCTCATACCGGGGAGTATACCGGCCAGTCCTCTGTTGCGGCAAGGCCCGCGGCTACGGTACGGCCGTCCGCCGGCAGCTGTTGCGAGGCGCCGCCGCTACAAGGCCCGCGCCCGCCACCGCCCACCGCCAGCCCGCGGACAGCCCGCGGACAGCCCGCCGCCCGCCACACCACAGCCCGCCGCCCGCCACACCACAGCCCGCAGCTGCTGCCGCCTCTACAGCCAGTTCCGCGTGATCCACTCGCTCCAGTCATGTATCACCGCATCGGGTACAGCCGCCACCAGCCGGTCGATGCGGGGAATGTGCCGCGGCTGATCCAGCTCGATTGTCTCCTCCACCCACGGCTGCATGCGCAGATATCGCTGCGGCCCGAGAATCTGGCGACACTGGTAATCGGCAATGCCCTCGCTGCCGTCGAATACAATGCGGATAAGCTTCGGCGCCCACCGGAGCATGCCCCACGCGTGACGCTTCCCCGGCTGATAGTGCGCGGTCAAGCCGGTTCCGATAGATACAATGCTGATCTCGCGTTCGGCAACGGTATTGATGTTTCTGGGGTCCAGGGCCTGGGCCAGGGCACACATGGACGGATTGTTGGCGTATACCGCCCCGTCGATATACCCTCCGGCGGAAGGGAAGTAGCTGGGTGCCGCGCTGGTGTAGCGGGCAATGTGACTGCACAGCCCGTGATCCTGGTCGCTCCCGGCAAGGTTGTGGAAGATCTTCGGCTTCCACCGGCGATACACAGCCGAGCGGTTGTCCAGCAGATAGCTGGGAATAACCACCGCACGGTCGAGCTCCTGAATCGTGGTTGCCGCAAAAAGCCGGTCCAGTTCCTGTCTGAGGACCCGGTTGTTATATCCGCTGCGCAGGAGCCGGAACACCGAACTCATGTACCACCAGCTCTTGCGGTTGAATATCCGCGGTCCCCGAGTGCGATACAGCTGTTCAATCCTCTGCAGCGGGATGCCCGAAGCCATACCAAGGGCAATGATTCCACCGGTAGATGTCCCCGCATAGAGCTGGGCCCGGGTATACCATTCGGGATTGCCCATTGCCTCACCCACGCGCCGTATCAATCCTAGAGAAATTAACCCGCGAAGACCGCCGCCGTCCAGGCTGAGTATTCTGTACATCTATGCCTCACTTTATATGGGTTGGATTTATTGGTTGAATACAGTCTCAGTAGTTGAACCCGGAACCGCCGATAAACTCCCGCAGTATGGACAGCCTGGGCACCTTGTCCGGCAAAATCGGCTGAAAGTTCTCCAGAAATTCACCCAGCACAGCGGCGACTGCATACTCCGGCTCCTGGGGCGATACTGTTTGCAGCAGCGGAAGTGCATAGCTGCGCAGCACCGCGAGCTCATAGTCCAGGGCGCTGTTAAAGTAGGTATCGGCTGTCTCCTGAAACGGGAAGATATTGCGGTCCTCCCCCCGGCGCACCGAAGGCCAGCGCTGCAGGGTATGGCTTGCAGTATATCCGCGGAACTGTGAATCACGCACCATGCGCCGAATGAGGCGGTTATCGGTGGTGGAAATGCGGTTATGGGAATCGATGTTTAACTGGGTTAATGCGGAGATATAGATGCGAAAGGTTTGCTCCTGCGGGATACGCGGAACCAGATCCGGATTCAGGCCATGAATCCCCTCCATAATCAGTATATCATTGGGCTCCATTCTGAGCGGCGAACCCTCGGGCTTCCGGTTACCCACCTTGAAATCAAACACCGGAATGGCAACCTCTTCGCCCTCGGCCAGGGCAAGCAGATGCTTGTTTAATAAATCTATATCCAGTGCCTCCAGGGCCTCGAAGTCGTACTCGCCGTTCGTATCCAGCGGGGTCTGCTCGCGGGGAACAAAGTAGTTGTCCAGTCCGATCACCCTGGGGCGGAACCCGACAACCTCCAGATGAATGGCGAGCTTTTTGGAGAAGGTGGTTTTCCCGGCCGAGCTGGGTCCGGCAATCAGCACCACCTTTATCTCTTTCCGGCGCAGGGCGATCTGGTCGGCAATACCATTCAGCTTTTTATCATGCAGGGCCTCCGCCACCGTAATAAAGTGCTCTATCTCCCTGCTGCCGGTCAGTTTGTTCAGATACGGCAGATTCGGCACACCGAGGATGCGACCCCAGCGGTTGTACTCATCAAATGCCCCGAACAGCAAGGGCTTCTCGGCAAGCGCTTTCAGCTGCATCGGCAGCGCCTTCGACGGGAACTGCAGCACCACCCCGTGCTTGTAGGGAACCAGATCCCACACCGTCAGCACCCCCGTCCTCGGGACAAGGGGAAAGTGATCCAGGTCGTAAAATCCATCGCATTCCAGGCAGTTCACCTTGCGACTGTTCCGCTGCTGTACCAGCAGGCGGGTCTCCTCCCTTCCCGGGATGTTGAAGATATCCAGCGCCTCGGTTTGGGAAAGGGTTTCCGGGGTAATCGGCAGGTCCTCGCGAATCAGCCGCTGCATCTCGGCCTTCAGCCGGGTAATTTTTGCATCGGTAAGCGGGGTGTCCTCCGGCGGATAGAAGAAGTAGCCGTCCCCCATCGAGTGGCTGATCCTGGGGCTCCCCTCGTTAAAGATGCGGTGACCGGCCAGATTCATCAGGAAACACAGGGATTTGCGGTAAATCCGGTGCCCGAAGGATGAGTCCAGGGTCACCGGCTGGAGTGTGCCGCTCGTGCTCAACCCGGCATTCAGCCCCTTCAGGTAGTTGTTGTGCAGCGCCCCGATTACCGGCAGCTCGGGATCTATACCGAATCCTGTCAGGGCTTCTTTTACCGGGGTGTATTGTGCGAACTCCCGGAGCTCGTTGTTAAGGGTTATCTGCAGCTGTTTCATACCGGTAGTATACTGCAGCATCCGGTAACCTGCCACACCGCAGCACCCGTCAATATCAACGGTATGTCAATTCCACTTGACTTTCCCGCTGGATAGGATACAGTACCTGTATGGCCGAACGTATCGTCTCCAATGTCCGGGAGGCACGAACACAGAAGAAGCTCACCCAAGCCCAGCTCGCAGCGCACACCGGAGTCACCCGACAAACCATTATTGCCATTGAAAAGGGGAACTATACCCCGTCGGTACTGCTGGCCCTCAAGATCGCCGCCGCCCTGGAAAAATCCGTAGAGGAGCTGTTTACCTATGAATAGACCTGAACTGCAATGGGTAAGGGATCATTCCGAACTGCTGGTATCGATTGTACTGCTGGCCCTGCTCGCCACCTGTGTCCAGCCGCTTGCAAGCCGCATGCCGAATGCCTGGGACGACCTCGTGCTCGTACTCATAATCGCCGCCTTTGGACTGTATGCCGGCATCATCTATCGTGAACGCAGCCGCGACGAACGCGAACAGCTGCATCGATCAAGCGCCGGGCGCGGCGGATTCCTGGTCGGCACCGGCCTGCTTGTGGTCTTTATCGTACTCGATGCACTCGGCCGACCGGTGGATAAGGGAATGATCTGGGTACTCGGAGCAATGGTGCTGACCAAGCTCCTGCTGCTCGCTATCGCCAAACGCAGGGGATAGGACAGACTGGGCGCGTCCCCGCTGGAAGCGGCGACCGGTCTCCGGCTCCAACTCCTCGCAGCGAACAATCCCGGCCTATCCAGCATACTCGCACGGGTGCGCCCTCCCGGCTCCGTCACCTCCGCCGGCCGCACCCGCCGCATGCTGCGGGGTATCCGCCTGCGCCCTCGCGCCAGGTCTTTTTCCGGCGCTACATTCCTTATTCCCC
>CAZANF010000221.1:0-5013 GCA_964486425.1 uncultured Spirochaeta sp.
GTGGTGGTAATGGATGACGAACGGGAAGTGGATTTTTTTCGTCTGACGAACGGGTGTGATTACCTGCACTGCATTCGCGTTATGCGGCGAATTCGCTCGCAGTATGTATATACCTTAACCCAATACTAGTAATACCGGATCTTTACATCTGCCATAAAGGCAAATCCGGAAATGAACAGCGTGCTGTGGGTATCCACACCTGAATCACCCTTTACCTTCACATCAGCCATTACTGCATTAACCCTGTTTTCAAGACCAACCCCCTGGGGCAGCATGACCTTCACATCTCCCATTATGCATGTAATATTCAGATGCATTTCTCCGGGAGGGATAGGGATCTGGCGTAAATCGAATACAGTATCTCCCATTAACGTGAAATTGGTAATATTTCCTGTTTCCACCAGTTCGGTGCCGCAGTGCCGGTCACCCATGATGTTGGTGATATTATGTGGGGTACTGCCGAGGGACGGAGCAGATGTCCGACGCAGCGTCGGCAGCTGATACTGCTTGGGGAGATCAGCCATTACATCTTCCAGCCGTCTGATGGAGGTGGCGAGGTTGACCCGGGAAACGCGATCCTCGAATTCATCGGTGTCCAGATACTCATCTGCATAGCACCGGGTAAGGAGATCTATTGCCTGATCCTGACGCTCGGATAATGGTGATCCGGAACTGTCTTGCGCACTCATGGTCTTAGCTTAGTTCGATCCAGTGTCCAGGTCAAGCGGCATTGCGATACTCCTGCTGCAGGAGTATACTTTGTGCATGGAACAGACAGTGATGCATCTGCTCCGGAAGGTGATTCCCTTCCGGTTTCTTTCTGCGGAATACAAACAAAATCTGGCTGAAAAGCTGCACAGGGTGGATTTCGAAGCGGACGAGGTGATAATCCGACAAGGGGATTCTGATGATACCACAGTTTTTCTCATTGAATCCGGATCTGTGGATGCGTATGAAATAATTGAAAACGGTATATTGCGGGTCAATACCATCCATGCGGGACATTATTTTGGTGAATGGGAGCCGCTGTTTCGCATACCTCGTCGTCTCCAGATAACTGCACGGGAGAAAACAGTTTGCTACCGTATGGATGGTGAGGTTTTCCTGGAGATTCTGCAGGATTCAGCGGAATTTTCGCTGGCCCTGGGAACGACCCTTCGGGATAAACAGGGAATATTTTCCGCCTTTGACAGATTCAAGACCGGATTGCTGCGTTCAATGGACAACGGACATATCTCGATTGCCGAGATGGTGCGGAATTATCGCGAGCTGGAACCGGCCCTGCATCCATTGCTGCAGCATCAGGAACGGATAGACATTAATGCATTGAATTATGCGGTTCGCAGGCTTCCGGCAAATGTGACACGAACCTTTGCGTTTCTGCTTACCGATGAGCTTCCGACCATGTATGAGCACCCGAACCTGTTTTTTGAGCCGATCAGCACCGCAGCCCGGCGACGGGATATTTGGGAGCTTTTACCGGGAAAAAATCTGGTTCTGCTGCGGAGCGGACTCTCGGATCTGACGGATTTGCTTACCTGCCTGTGCTTATACGCGGTTGAGGCGGAAAAGATCCGGGATAGATTCGGCGATGCCGATCTTCTGGCTGCAATCGACAGGTTTATATCATCACCCTCTCATGATACCGCTGAGTTTCTGGAATCCCTGCCGTTCAGCAGTGATGAGATACGCGGGATCATTCAGATATGGCCCGAGAATGCGGTTCAGCGTGTATATGACATCATCCGGCATCGCGAGATGTTCAGTATAGATGTACGGAAGCAGACAAATAACTGGAACAGCCGGCGTACTGATCTATGGACAGCCCAGCTTGCACAGGCGACACGGGAGTGTATCGGGTATGATCCGTCCGAGATGCCTGCCGGGCGACGGGTTCACATAATCAGCAGCAATACCCACTCCGTGTCCAATTGCCTTAACCCATGGTTTGCGCAAAACAGCCGTCGGATCATCTCCTGGGCCGAGAAAACCGATCACCCCCTGCTGCAGGAGGAATGGCGGCAGCCCAGCGACCGGGTGTACGGGCTGGTCAGGGATTTTTTCCGCAATTTTCCGGAAGAGCAGGTTGCGTATCAGGAGACCGGCCGCGAGCACGGCATACTCGGATTAAAGGAGACCGCGTCGACGGGTATTCAGGTACAGCTGATTGATTGTTCAAAGCTTGTCGATATCGATATCGACTCGGATGTGTTACCGGTGCCGTCCGGCTGTGACGACTTGATTGTGAATATCGATTATGCATTCGGTGAGCAGGCCGAGCATATTATGCGGAATCTGGTTATTCTGTTCGGGAAAAATGTGCAGAGTATTAATTTCCTGGGGAAGGCCGGTGCACTGCTTGGCAAGCGGGGCGATGTGCTTGCGCCGACCGCCTTTATAGAGCAGACGACGGACCTTTTTCAGCCGGTCCCCCCTCCGTCAACTGCGGCAATCAAGGATTTACGCGACAGAATGCCCGGACGGGAGGTACATCTTGGTCCCATGCTTACGGTCGAGGGCACCTTGCTGCAGAATCGTATGATGCTGCATTTCTACAGGAGCATCTGGGGCTGTACCGGGATCGAAATGGAAGGTACTCACTACTATCGCCAGGTGCTGGAATCCACGCAGATCGGTGTCATTCCGGACAATGTCGATCTGCGCTTCTTTTACTATGTATCAGATCTGCCGCTGACACATACCTCCAGTCTGTCTTCCCGCATGGCCCTGTCGGAGGGTGTTCCTCCGCTGTATGCCATTACGCGGCACATCCTCAGCGAGATCTTCAGGGCCGGCGCTCAAGATCCTGTACGGCTTGCGTAAGCGCATCGCCGAATGGCCCGTATTCGGTAAATACCGGCAGCTCCGGATGCTCGTCCAGAATTCGCTGCGGAGGACGAAAGAATGCCCCGTAGTCGGCCTCCATAATCATCGATAGATCATTATAGGAATCTCCGGCGGCCAGGACCTTCAGGTTCATGCTGCGGAAGCCCAGCACGGCATGCCGTTTTCCGTCCTGCTGCCGAAGCTTGTAGTCAACCAGTTTTCCGCTGTCATCTGCAACCAGATCATTGCAGAAGATGGTAGGGTAGCCGAGTTGAGCCATCGCGGCGCCGGCAAATTGACGAAAGGTATCACTGAGGATAACTACCTGCGTCGTTTTTCGCATACGGTCCAGGAATTCTTTTGCCCCCGGCATCGGCTGGATCGACTGCGCCACCTCGGTAAGGGTGTGCATGTCAATCCCGTTCTGGTCGAGGATGCCAAGCCTGGTTCGCATGAGTTCATCATAATTGGGGATATCACGGGTCGTAAGCCGTAAATCTTCAATTCCGGTGGTGTCGGCCACCTTCAGCCAAATCTCGGGGATCAATACCCCTTCCAAATCCAAACATAATACTGTCATGACTCAGTATTATGATGATTGTTGAGGCTACAATCAAGGGAATCTGTTTGCAATTTATTCCTTACTAAAGTATACATATTTGAAGGGAGAGTGGGGTTATGCTATGGTGAGTAGACTCAGGCGATTAATCGGCCCGAAGGTTGGCGGTACCCGTGTAGTACCCTTGCTGCAGAAAATAATAATTATTTTTGTGGTATTCCTTGTCTTGTCCAACTTTGTAACCAACTATGTGAATCTTGTACTGAACCGCGGCGAGCAGATTCGGCTCATGAATCAGCTGCTGGTAAAGGATCTCAAGGATCTGCAGGTTTTTGCTGCCAATCAGGCTCAGATATACGACTTCAATGATGATCTGGAGACGGCGGTCGAGAACATGCGGACAGCCGCAATGCGGGAGCTCCCGGGAGAGAAGTCTGTGTCCATGGCTGTACATCCGGACGGGGAGATCTTCTTTCTTGCTACCGCACGTACGGATCCTCCGGAGGAATTCAGCGACCGCAACGCACTTTTTGAGATGCTGAACGAGTATGAACAACGGCGTTTTGAGGGTTCACTGCGTTTCTCGCTGGCCGGAGATTCGTATTTCGGGGTGTTTCGCTATAACGAACAGTGGGATGTCTTCCTGGTTCGCGCGGAGGAGCTTACCGAATTCTATGCGGATTCCCGCCGGATTTTTATGATTATCTCGGGGATTATTATCGGCATAAGCCTGTTCAGCACGATTATCGGGATTTTTCTGCTTGGGTATATATTCCGGTTTCTGGGTCAGATCACCGATTCCATCATGGGGATGCAGGACAAGCAGCAGCTGGATATGGTTACGCTTGACGGGGCTCCCAATGATGATATCACCTATCTGGGGGTTGCCTTCAATTCACTGGCCTCCACGGTTGATAATCTCATGAACATTTTCAAAAAGTTTGTTGCCAGAGATATTGCCGCCAAGGCCTATCGGGAGCGTGAGATCCGCCTGGAAGGTGAGAAGCGAGAGCTGACTATCCTGTTTACCGATATCCGCAGTTTTACCTCCATGACGGAGATCCTCGGGACCGACATTATCAAGCTGCTGAATCTTCATTACGATCGCGCCATTCGCCTGATTCATCAGCAGGATGGCGATATTGCATCAATAATCGGCGATGCATTGCTGGCGGTATTCGGAATAATGGGCGACCGGAAGCTCAAATCACTTCAGGCAATTGATGCGGCCTACCACATGCATGGGGTTGCAGAGAACCTTCGCAATGAGATGCAGAAACGCCGTGAACATATCGAGCAAACCCGCGGGCAATTAACCGAGGCCGAGATTCGGGTATTCAAGGCGGTTCTGCTGGAGATCGGGGTTGGGATTGATGGGGGCGAGGTATTTTATGGAAATATCGGCAGCACCGAACGTATGGTCAACACGGTAATCGGGGACAATGTCAATTCCGCCGCCCGACTCGAAGGGCTTACCCGCCTGTATCATGTGCCGGTAATTTGCTCCGAATATGTCCGGGACGAGGTTGAAAGTGCCTGTGAGCGCTACCATTTCATCGAAATTGACAAGGTTCAGGTGAAGGGGAAAACAATCGGGAAGCGAGTTTACTGGCCGATTGCTGTTGAAG
>CAZANF010000222.1:0-4944 GCA_964486425.1 uncultured Spirochaeta sp.
GATTTTTCGGTCAGCTGACAGTGACATGAGGTATGCAAATGCTTGGGCTGCCGACTCTACGTGTCCGGCTACCTCTGAACCTCGTAGAAATCACCTGAATCACTGTTGAGGTCCACCAGGATCTCGCGGCCGCCGAATCCGTGTGCGTTGCAGCGGGCGCACACGATGACGGTGTCCGTAGCGGCAGGCAGCCCGGAAACCCGCCGGATAAAAGTTAAGCAAAATGCTCATAAACAGGTGACAGAATCACCTGATTATGAGTACACTTATATCGTGATGAATCAGTGAAGTCCGGTGAAAATCCGGCACTGTCGCGCAACGGTGAAAGTCCGGTCCTGATTCTGCGCCCCGTCGGGGCACACACTGCTCGCGTCAAGCACCATTCAGCAGGCTCTTCTGAATTCCCTTGTACGCAGCTGTGTAGATTCCGGAACAGGAGAGAAAAGATGCATACCCACAATCCCGATACAGCCATTCCCGACACCCCCGATACCATCATCAAGCGGGACGGTTCCTCCGTCGCATTTGACCCGGTAAAGATCCAGCAGGCGATTCTGAAGGCCGGCTCGGCAACCGGTGAGTTCGGGGCCGACCAGGCCGCAGAACTTGCCGAACGTGCTGCTGAACTGATCCGCCGGCGGGAGCATTCCGACTGGACGGTGGAAGAGATCCAGGATCTGGTGGAAGAGGTGCTGCTGGATTCCCGCTTCAAGCATACCGCCAAGGCCTATATCCTGTACCGCGAACAGCATGCCCGGCAGCGCAAACGCGACATCTTCAAGCCCCGGCTGCATCTGAAACCCTATGAGTACCCGGAGCTGGCCGAGTACGTCGACTCCATCCGGCATTCCTACTGGATCCACACCGAGTTCAACTACACCTCGGATATTCAGGATTTCAAGGTCAATGTATCCGAATCGGAACGGGATCTCATGCGAAAGACGATGCTGGCAATCGCGCAGATCGAGGTCTCGGTAAAGTCCTTCTGGGGGGATATCGGAAAGAAGCTGCCGAAGCCGGAGATATCGTCGGTCGGCTACACCTTTGCCGAGAGCGAGGTGCGGCATCACGATGCCTATTCCCATCTGCTGGAGCTCCTGGGCCTGAATCATGAATTCGAGCATATCCGTGAGGTGCCGTGCATTATGCAGCGAATCCGCTATCTGGACCGCACCAATGCAATTGCCCGGGGAGGGCAGCCCGAGGACTATGCCCTGTCGATTCTTTTGTTCTCGCTGTTTGTCGAGCATGTGTCGCTGTTCTCGCAGTTTCTCATAATGATGTCGTTCAACAAGCACCGGAATCTGTTCAAGGGCATCTCCAATGTGATTGAGGCCACCTCCAAGGAGGAGCAGATTCATGGGCTGTTCGGGATCGATATCATCCGCATTATCCGCCGGGAGCATCCGGAGTGGTTTACCCCGGAGCTGTCGGGAACCATTGCCGGGATGTGCCGCGAGGCCTGGGAGGCGGAGTCCCGGATAATCGACTGGCTGTACGAGTCCGGGGAACCTGAGTTCCTGCCGCGCGCCGTGGTGGATGCGTTCGTGCTGAACCGGCTGAATAACTCCCTGCAGAGCATCGGCGAGGCGCCCTTGTTCTCTGTCGACAGCGCACTGCTGCAGGAGACCGACTGGTTCGATGACGAGGTAATTGCGACCAAGCATGGTGACTTTTTTGTAAAACGCTCGATTAACTACAACAAGCGGTCCAAGAGCATAACCAGCGACGATCTGTTTTAATCAAATATGTATACGCAAGGAGCATCTATATGGAATGGCTGAATGAGTACAGCCGGTCTTTTCTGGCCAAGGGCTATCTGACCGAGGGAGTGGAGCCGGAACAGCGGCTGACCGACATTGCAAAGGCAGCGGAGCGGCTGCTGGAAAAACCGGGGTTTGCGGAGAAATTCCTGGGCTATGTGTCCAAGGGATTCTATTCCCTGTCCTCGCCTATCTGGTCTAACTTCGGCCTGGACCGCGGGCTGCCGATAAGCTGCTTTGGGGGACATATCTCGGACAACATGAGCAGTATCCTGTACGCCCAGGCCGAGGCCGGGATGATGAGCAAGTACGGTGGGGGCACCTCCGGCTACTTCGGGGATTTACGCCATCGCGGCGCACCCATCAGGATGAACGGCGCATCCTCCGGGGCGGTCCATTTTATGCAGCTGTTCGAAACGATTATCAACGTTGTCAGCCAGGGATCCACCCGGCGCGGACATTACTCGCCGTATCTGCCGATAGATCACCCGGATATTAATGAGTTTCTGGATATAGGTACCGAAGGGAATCCGATCCAGAACCTGACCCATGGAGTGACGGTGAGCGATGCCTGGATGCAGTCGATGATAGACGGCGACGCGGAGAAGCGGGCGACCTGGGCCAAGGTGATTCAGCGCCGCGTCGAGATCGGCTACCCGTACATCCTGTTTACCGATGCGGCGAACCGCAACACGGTGGATGTCTACAAGGACAAGGGGCTCCGGATTACCCACAGCAACCTGTGCTCCGAGATTGCCCTGCCGGATAACGACGACTGGTCGTTTGTGTGCGACCTGGCCTCGATGAACCTGCTCCATTACGACCGGTGGAAGGACACCGATGCGGTGGAGACCATGGTCTACTTTCTGGACGCGGTTATGAGCGACTTTATTCTCAAGCTGGAAAAACTGCGTGATTCACACGACCGGGCAAACCGTGAGGCCTTTCACTACATGGAGCGGACCTCTAATTTTGCCGTGGAAAACCGCGCACTCGGACTGGGTGCCCTCGGCTGGCACTCGTACCTGCAGTCCAAAATGATCCCCTTTGAAAGCATGCAGGCCAAAAGGCTCAACCTGGAGATATTCCGGCTCATCCGCGAACGGGCCTACCAGGCATCGGCGCAGCTGGCCGGCGAATACGGCGAGCCGAAGATCCTTGCCGGCTACGGGCGCCGCAACACCACCCTGAATGCCGTCGCCCCGACCACCTCATCGGCCTTTATTCTGGGGCAGGTCTCGCAGAGCATCGAACCCATCTGGTCCAACTGCTACGTCAAGGACATCGACAAGATGAAGGTGACCATTCATAACCCGGCGCTGAAGCAGCTCCTGCACGAAAAGGGCATGGACACCCGCGAGGTCTGGAAGGACATTCGCGACCACGACGGCTCGGTACAGCACCTGGATTTCCTGACCGACGACGAGAAGCTGGTGTTCAAAACCTTCAGCGAAATCGACCCGATGGAGATCCTGGATCAGGCCGCAACCCGGCAGCTGCACATCGATCAAAGCCAGTCGCTGAACCTGATGATCAACCCGCAGATGCCTGCCAGGGAGATCAACCAGCTGTACATCACCGCCTGGCAGCTGCAGATCAAGAGCCTGTACTACCAGCACTCCACCAACGCAGCCCAGCAGTTCAGCCAGAGCAAGCTGTGCGGAACCGCCTGCGAGGCCTAATCACCTCCGGGCCGCTGCATGAACCCCGTTCTTTCGGGCGCCACCCGCCGCCTGCCGGCGGCGGGTCGGGCTCTCCGCTTCAACTCCTCGTTCCGGCCGGCGCGAACCGGCCGGAACTGCGGGGTACCGCTGCGATCCCTGGCGCGAAATCTGCCACCGGTTGTCATGCAGCCGCCCGGTAACATCCGGCCATGGAGCTGTATCAAGCGTTACCTGTGATAGTCCACGCATCGGGATGCCCACTGGCTTGAAGGTGGACTGTGCGGCGCTGCAGTGATGAATGCGGCGCGGTTTTACCGGTCACGGCATAGTTCAGGATTCTGCATGGTATAGTCGTCTGCAGTTATGGGTATATGCCAATACCATGCATCACAACAGGATTTCTGCAAGCAAACATGCTATAAAAACTGCTGGAGGAGAAACATGAGGCGGATATCGAAAACAGGGGTGCTGCTTGTCTTTTGTGTTGCTGTTTTGAGCGCTGGTGCGGCGGATGTACCCGGTAATGCCGGGAATACCGTTGTTACCATTCAAATCCTGTATGATGAGCCCGATTCAATGCAGAATGATTCAGCAATAGTAATCGACGGGCAGTCCCATGGGGAGTTTGTGGAGATATGGGTCGACGGGACTGTATACGATTTTACCCTGGTGAGCCTGAAGTGGGATGATGATGTACAGGATCTGGCAGAGGATGAAATCCTGCACCATTATCCTGCGATAGATACTGCTGTTGTGGTAATTCGAACCTATCTCCCCGAAGGGATTCCAATAGAAAAGGTGACCTGGAAGAGTGCCTCGGGGGATGAGTACGAGTACATCCTGGCCGCTGACGGGCAGCATGGGGAGGGCGCATTGCGGGAGTTTCGGCTGGATTGAGCGGTTGCATGTACAAAGCGCGGTCGAAATCGATCGGAGCTATGGTTACCGTTAAAGAAATCTGCTATTATAGTTTGCAATGCAAAGTAGTTTGCGCTAAAGTTGTTGCAGGAGGTGTGGATATGAACCGGAAACAGGATGATGTCAGGAGGCTGGAGGCGGATATTGCCGTTATCAAGGATGCGATCCGTGCGAATAACGGCTTTATTCGCCGTATCCTGGCGGCGCCGGTGCTGGGATGGTTTTTTGTTGCATTCGGGATGGCATGCGCGGTGGTGATGTCGGCATGGGAGTTTGCATTGCGGCAGTTCGACGGTGCAGCGGGGATGCCGACCTGGGGGATGGTGCTGCTGGGCGGCGCAACGGTGGCGGTATTTGCAGTACTGGCAATCTGGAAGATTGCTGCCCTTAATCGCGGGGCTCGTGCAGTGGATAATCGCTACTCCTGGTATGATGTGCTCCTGGATCTCATGGGGCACCCGGTATTGCTGTATCAGCCGCTGGTTATGGCGGGTACCGTATTTGCTGCAGTCATGGCGGTGCGTTCGGGCAGCGGGTACCTGGTGCCTGCGGCAGTCGCGGCCGGGTTGGCCATCGTATTCATGCTGTATGCGGTGGCG
>CAZANF010000223.1:0-3255 GCA_964486425.1 uncultured Spirochaeta sp.
GGCGCCGGCAGCTGTGGTGCCCATATGTAACCTCCTTGCGTGCAATTTGTCTGTTTGTCACAGAGATCGAATAGCGCATGATTAAAGGATGAATGAATGAGTTTGAATAAAATATTCCGCAGGATCGCAGCGATCGGGATTCTGGGCACTGTTGCAGTTATGGCGGCATCCGCGCAGGTCCCATCAGAGGCAGAAAGCCGCGAGATTCTGGAGCGTATCGATGCTCTGGTATCCTATACGACTACCGACTTTTCGGCTGAATATACGATTACCCAGGAGCGTCCCGGGCAGGGCACGAGTGTTACCAGGGCCACGGTGTTTCGCCGCGATGCGAAAGACCGCTATCTGATACTTATCATGGAACCCTCGGCAGACCGCGGGAAGGGCTATCTGAAGGTCGGTAACAATCTCTGGCTGTATGATCCGGTTGCCAGGCGCTTTAACGTAACCAGTGCACGCGACCGTTTCCAGAACTCGAACGCCCGCAACTCCGATTTTACGCAATCTACCCTGGCACAGGATTACCGCATAACCGCTGTTGAACAGGAGCAGCTTGGTGCATATGACACCCGTGTGTATACCCTGGAAGCCACCAACGAGAACGTTACCTATCCCGGGATGAAGATCTGGGTCGATGAAAATAACCTGGTGCGCAAGTTTGAGGACTACAGCCTGTCCGGGCAGCATATGCGGACCACCGCCATTCCCTCGTACCGGCGCCTGGATGATCAGTTCGTGCCGGTCAATATTGTGATTGTGGATCAGCTGCAGGGCCGCAATATCGACGGCCGCTTCCGCAACGAGCGCACTATCATCTCGGTCGCAAAGCCCTCTCTGCGAGACCTTCCGGACATGGTGTTTACTCAAGCCTATCTTGAAAGGATGGCAGAGTAATGATTTTCGGTAATCCGGCTCGCACCGTCAGGGTCCTGTTGTGCATTATTATGTGTGTGGCGGTCGGGGTATCCGGGTATGCCGATGATATTGATGATCTGTTCTCCGAGCCGGATGATTTCAGCGAGGCGGAATCCGGCGACCAGGAGACCCCGTCTGACGGGGAGGACGCTTCCGGCGAAGGTTCAACCCCCGATGCAGAGACTGCCCCGGAACCGGACAGTGACGATTTCGTGGATCTGGATTCCCTGGCAACCCGGGACCCGAAGTTTTCCGGGAGTGTAAACCTGGAGGGCGGTGTGCTGTATGGTCTGGACGACTGGCCGGGAAGCCCGTCTGCCCCGGATACCGAACCGACGGAGCTGCTGTCCGGGTCGGCCTTTTACGACATGTCCACCAGCTTCTCTCTTGATGTCCGCCCCGCCTCCCATATCCGCTTTTTCGGTGCGGCATCAATCAATCTGAATACCGACACATTGACATTCAAGCCGTACAGTATCAACGAGTTATTTGTAGACTACACCCTGGCCGGGAACTACTTCTTCCGCATCGGCAAGCAGGGGATGACCTGGGGACAGGGCCGGCTGCTGGAGAACCCCGGGAATCTTGTCTCCGGGATTCGTGACGGCATCGCGGTCCGCAGCTTTATCCCGGTGGCCGGTAGCGGAATAACCGCGGCCATGTATGTCAAGGAAGCGGATCTCCAGGGGCCGAATCTCGGCCCGGCCGAGATAACCTACGCTGCGCAGTATGAAGCCGGCCTGGGTGATGTAGCTGTTGGAAGTTCTGCGCGCTACCGCCATGCGGATGAAATCCGGCCGCTGCACGCTGCCGTCTATGCCAAGACCCCGGTTCTCGGGGCCGATTTTACCCTGGAGGGGGCTGCCAGGTTTGAACCGACGGATCCCCTTGCTGATCCTCATTACTGGATTGTCGGCAATGTCTTCTGGGAGGGCGGATCCCCGAGCTGGCGAGTAATCGGGGAATATCAATACGGCGAAACCGGGTCGGCGTCGAGCCGTGGGCATCAGGCGGCCCTGGCAGTACAGGCCCCGAAGGTTCTGCAGTGGACCCCGGCACTCCGCTGGATGCATTCCTTTACCGAAACCGCCGGCGAGGTGGTTGCCGGCATCGACCGTCAGATCGCACCGAACCTGCGCACATCAATCGGCATCCCGGTTACCTACGGACCCCCTGAAAGCCACTATCGCACCGCATCGGATGTTCCCGGCAATCGTGTCGCAGCCCTCGTGGCTCGCCTCAATCTTTCCCTGTCCTTTTAGGCGAGCTGCCCGCGCTCGGGCTGTTCCACGCCTGCTCGTTCCCATGCCTGAGCTGCCCCCCTCAAAGCCCACCCGTCTCGCCGTTTTTTCTTAAAAAGTGTATGCTATGCACATTAGTGATTCTTATATTCGACGGGTGCAAACCGTGTATGTGCTGGTATATCTGATTATGGCCGGGGCAGGAGCCGCCTGGATGTTGTCCGGTGAGATTCTCGGGCCGATAGGAACGGGCAACCCGCTGCTGCAGGCGACTGCCGTTACCGGGCTGCTGGCGCTGTTAAGCTTTGTCGCCGGGCTTATCACCAATGATCATTCCTGGACGGACCGGATGTGGAGCATTGCCCCGGTGGGCCTGGCATGGCTGTATGCAGCTGCCGCCGACTGGGATATCCGTGTGGTGATTGCGGCATGCCTCATAACCCTGTGGGGAGTACGTCTTACCCTGAATTTTGCCCGCCGCGGCGGGTATTCCGGGGTCGAGGACTATCGCTGGAAGATATTGCAAAAGCAGACAAAGAGCAGTCTGCTGTGGCAGCTGTTTCACCTCACGTTTATTGCCGGCTTCCAGCATTTCCTGTTTGTAGCCTTTACCGTGCCCCTGTACGTACTGTATCTGAATGCCGGACAGCACCCGACCATCGATTTCTGGGCGATTGCTGCGGCCTTCCTGGGTTTTCTGGTGCTCGAGACCGCAGCCGATCAGCAGCAGTGGCGCTTCCAGCAGCGCAAGGCTGCCGGCGTAGCTCACGATGATGATGTGCGGCGCGGATTTCGCACCACCGGACTGTTCCGGTACATGCGTCACCCCAACTATCTGGGCGAGCTTGGGGTGTGGTGGTGCGTGTACTTCTGGGGCGCGGCATCGGCCGGAGTGTTCCTGCACTGGAGTATTGCCGGGCCGATTCTGCTAACCATACTCTTTATTGCGTCTACCTGGTTTACCGAGCGGATAACCGTATCCCGGTACCCCGAGTACCCTGCCTATCGCCGCAGAACCTGGGCGTTTATCCCCAAGTACTGGGGAAAATCATCCTGAGATGCGAATAGTTCATACCCCGGTGCTCACGGCAGTTCTGCT
>CAZANF010000223.1:3355-4943 GCA_964486425.1 uncultured Spirochaeta sp.
CTTATCGCCTCGCCGCGCCCGGGAATGCGTTCGGTGCCGCAGCTCATTGCGGTACAGATCGGGGATTCCGATCCCATACCGATCGGGTTCCGGCAAGGTGATCCCGGCGCCAGGGAGTATCTGCTGGATTTTATGGGTGACGGGCTGCTGGATCATAGTACCTCCATCGCGATCGTTCCCTATTGGGTGCTGTACAAGCATGGCGGAAATGCAGCGCCGCGTGATTCGCATTTGCTGCTGCTCATGGATTTTTTTGTGGAGGGGCAAAATACGCCCGGCAATCCCTACCGTCGCGGCGGAAGCTATGATGAGATCATGAATGAGCTCCAGATGGCTGCACGAGACCCCGATTTTCGCAATCGTGATATCGCCTTCCATCTCTATTTCAGCATGATGATGGGGAATCTGCTGCCGGAGCAGGTCTATTACAGCTGGATGTATCTGGGTTCCCGGCTTTTGGAACGATTCGGGCTGGATCACCCCCTGCCGGCGGTTGAATCTATCCGTTATTCATACCTGCTGGGACGCAAAACCGAGACGCGGGAGTGGATTCGCTTTCTGCAGCGGATTCGTCGCGGGCTGGTAGCCGCCCAGATCTATGATGTCCTGACCGAGGATGATCCCGAGCTGCGGGAGCGAAAGCGCAGCTGGGTCATCAACCGGAATCCGGATCACTGGTGGGTGGAGAGCGAGCTGGAGTGAAGGTATGCATCTGCCCGCTGAATCAGCGATCGATGCCACTGCAAAAGCGTCGCCTCAATATCCTCCCGTGAACCTTCTGCATCAGCCAGAATCCGGAAAACCGGCTCCGTCCCCGAGGCCCGCATCCAGATGAACCCTTTCGGCTCTGCATGCTGATCCCGGAACACCACTTTAAACCCGCCGGCAGCCGTACCATCAAACTCCGCGGTGTGTTGATAATGCTCCCTGGTTCCTACGGTATGGACGAATTGATACTCAGATACTGCAAGCTCCTGCTGCAGATAATCGCGGTACTGGATCCATTCCTTGCTGAACAGCTCGCTGTAGACCTGGATAAGCCGCAGGGGATTCGTGCTTCGAATCCGCATAATCGCCCGATCCTCATAGGCGCTGGTGGTAGTAAACGCCGGCAGACTCCCGAGCAGCCCGGGCAGGGTCGGAGCAAACTCCTTGCCGGAAAACTGTTTCCATATCTCCATGGGTGATGCCGAATCTTCTGTGGGGCCGAGATACAGCAGCTTCAGAATCGAAAGCATAGTGTTGAGGGGATCCCGAATCCGCCCCGGATGAATAATGGTTCCGCCGTTCGAACCCTCGCCGAGTATGCGGACGATCCACCCCTCCCGCCGCAATTCCGCGGCCCGCTCCACCACATTGGCCTCGCCGACCTCGGTTCGGAAAACCGTCGCGCCAAACCGCCGGGCTATGCGGTCCACACGCAGGCTGGTTGGCCCGTTTACCACCAATGCAACCTGCTCCATCGCCTCGCCGGTATGGGCCAGATACGCCAGTTCTGCGGTACAGCTCAAGCAGAACAGGCTTTGGGCCGGTATCACCTCGCTGCGGCCATCCACCATATACACCAGATTGCCACGGTCTCCATCAT
>CAZANF010000224.1:0-4936 GCA_964486425.1 uncultured Spirochaeta sp.
ATCTTCCCCAGTTCAATTCCATCCTCAACCCGCATGCCGACATACCCTGATTCCCGATGGAAGCGGAGCAGATTCTCCCGACTGGTGACATCACGAGCCTCAATCTTTTCGAAACTGGTGATCCTGGTGCGGCGTTTCAGATCTACCGGGGCCTTTTTGAGCAGGTCCTCAAGATAGCCGACTGCATAGGCAGTAATGCTCTTGAGATGTCCGGCAATCTCTTTCAGCCGATCGCGGATTTGCTGCATTTCATGCTTTGCTTTCTGGATGTCATACAGTGAGATGCGCCGAATCGGGATACGCAGCAGGCGCTCAACGTCCTCGGTAGTGACCTCACGCTTTATCTGTGCATGGAATGGTTCGAAACCTTTTTTCACAGTTGCGATAACCCCTTGCTGGGTTTTTTCGGTCTCGATGCGTTTGTAGATTCGCTCCTCGACAAATATCTGCTCCAGGGTGCGCGCATGCAGCTGGTCGAGCAGGTTGCGCTGCTCATTTTTCAGCTCTTCGGTCAATATATGAACCAGGCGGCGAGCGTGGTGTTCGATAATCTCCTGAACTGTCATCGAGACCGGTTTGCCTTCGTGAATTACCAGCAGGTTAACCGAGATTGAGTATTCGCAGTCGGTATAGGCGAACAGTTGATCCACCAGATCCTTTGTATAGACACCCTTCGGCAGTTTGATCTCGATCTCTACCTGCTCGCCGGTGTAATCGTCAATAGAGGCTATCTTGAGTTTTCCCTTGCGGGCGGCATTCTCTATGGAGGCGATCAGTGATTCCGTGGTAGTGCCGAAAGGGATCTCGCGGATTACAATTCGCTTTGGATCCGTCGTGTCCAGCAGGGCACGGGTGAGCACCTTGCCGTGGCCGTCCTGATAGTCCGATACATCAATTAATCCTCCGCCGGCAAAGTCGGGGTACAGCTCAATCCTTTCCCCCTGCAGACGGGCTTGCACTGCGCGAACGACTTCACCCAGGTTGTGCGGGAGTATCTTGGTCGACATGCCGACAGCAATCCCCTCCGCACCCTGCACCAGTATCAGCGGAATCTTTGCGGGAAAGACCACCGGCTCCTTATTGCGTCCGTCGTAACTGGGCTCAAAAACCGTCAGCGCCGGATTATACAGAATCGCCTTTCCGAAGGGGGTGGCACGGCACTCGATATAGCGAGCGGCAGATGCCTGGTCACCGGTTATTATGTTTCCGAAGTTCCCCTGTTTATCGATAAGGATATCCCTGTTGGATATGTTGACCAGGGCTTCATAGATAGAAGCATCCCCATGAGGATGATATTTCATGCAGTGCCCGACAATGTTGGCAACCTTATGGAATTTTCCGTCGTCAACCTCAAACAGTGAATGCATAATCCTGCGCTGTACCGGCTTCAGTCCGTCGTCGACATGGGGAATTGCCCGTTCCTTGATAACATACGAGGCATAGTGCAGAAAATTGTGTTTGAACAGGGTATCGGCATACGGCATTAGACCAGATTCTCCATAATAAAATCGCGGCGGATCGGGGTATTTTTTCCCATGTAGAACTCGATATCGTGGTGAACTGAACTGAGGGACTTGATGTTAACCTCAACCAGGCGTATATCCGGCCCGATAAATTGTCCGAACTCGCTGGGAGATATCTCTCCCAATCCCTTGAAGCGGGTTACCTCCGGAGAGCTCAGCTCCCTGACTGCGACATCGCGTTCGGCATCGCTGTAGCAGTAGCGGGTGTGTTTTTTGTTGCGTACCCGGAATAGCGGGGTTTCCAGAATGAAGATACGCCCATCCAGTATCAGTTCCTCGAAAAAAGAAAAGAAATAGGTGAGCAGCAGGTTGCGGATATGAAATCCATCGTGATCGGCATCGGTGGCGATTACGATACGGCTGAAGCGCAGGTTTTCAAGTCCGTCTTCGATCCCCAGAGCCTGCATGAGGTTGTACAGCTCCTCGTTAGTGTAAATCTCGGTACGTTTCCGGGCAAACATATTCTGCGGTTTCCCGCGCAGACTGAAGATCGCCTGGGTATAGGGGTCTCGGCTGCTTACCATGGATCCGCTTGCCGACTGTCCCTCGGTAATAAAGATGGTGCTGTTTTCCTCTTCATTCCGGTCGCCGCGATGGTATTTGCAGTCCTTCAGGTTGGGGATTTTGAGGGCGATCTTCTTTGCTTTCTCTTTGGCTTGTTTCTTGACGGTATTGAGTTCCCGGCGTAAGCGCTCATTGTGGGTAACCTTGTGCTCTACAGTGCTCGCTGCATCCTTGTTCTTGTGCAGCAGGTCGATGACCGCCTCTCGTACCTCCTGGACAATCCAGGCCCGGATATCGGTGTTGCCCAGCTTATTCTTGGTCTGGCTTTCAAATATCGGGTCCTTCAGACGTACGGCTACCGCACCGGCTATACCCTCCCGCACATCCACACCGCTGAAGGCCTTCTTGTAGAATTCATTCACCCCCTTCAGAACCCCCTCCCGAAATGCGCTCAAGTGGGTTCCTCCATCATTGGTGTACTGACCGTTGACGAAGGAAAAGTGTGATTCTCCGTATGTCTCGGTATGAGTAAATGCAAACTCCAGTCGTTCGCCCCGGTAATGAAGGATTGGGTACAGGGGTTCGTCGCCGACCTCCCCGGCGAGCAGGTCACGCAGTCCGTTCTCGGAGCTTATGCTCTGACCGTTGAATCTCAGGGTCAGGCCTACATTCAGATATGCGTAATTCCAGAGGCGCTGTTCCAGGAACTCCATATTGTAGTCATAGGCCTTGAAAATCTCGCTGTCCGGTGTAAAGACAACGGTGGTACCATTGGGGGATTTGGTTTTGCCCTTGCGCTCCTGAATAAGTGAACCGCGTGCAAACTCGGCCTCTACAAACTGACCCTCGCGACAGGAGCGGATGAGAAAGCTGGAGGACAGAGCATTGACTGCTTTTATTCCGACTCCGTTCAGGCCGACACTGAACTGAAATACATCATCGTTGTATTTTCCGCCGGTGTTTATAACGGAAGCACACTCCACAACCTTGCCGAGCGGAACGCCCCGGCCGCGGTCGGATATCTCGACGGTCTGCCCCTTAATCTTTATATCGATTTTTGAGCCATGTCCCATGATATATTCATCGATGCTGTTGTCGATTACTTCCTTAATGAGGACATAGATGCCGTCGTTAAAGTTGCTGCCGTCGCCAAGCCGACCGATGTACATCCCCGGCCGCAGCCGGATATGTTCAAGTGAGCTTAGTGTTTTTATTGCTGATTCGTCATAGGCACGCCGCGTTTTGGGTGCCGATTTCTCCGGTACAGTTGTTTGTTTTGCCATTGATTTTTCCCAGTTGCACTATGCTACCACAGGAAGCTCAATGTGTCAGTACATCTGCCGGCTGAAGATCTTTTCTATAAACCTGACAGCAGAAGTGAGCTGATCTACAGACAGCCATTCGTTGACCTGGTGCGCCTGTTCAATTGAGCCGGGTCCGAGAATCACCGTACTGAAACCGGCCTGCTGGAACTGGCCGGCTTCGGTTGCATACGGGACCTGTTCGGGCTCCAGTATTCCGGTGAGTTCGGCCGCCAGCTGCAAGGCTACGGAATCATGCCGGGGCTCCAGCGGAGGGACGTTGCAGGTTTGTGTGGTCATAATGCCGGAATCGCCGAGACCGTATTCCTGAATGAGACTTCGGCGTGTCTGCTCCATCTGCTGTTCAAAATACAGCCTGTCGGCGGTATGGAAGCTGCGCAGATCGCAGCTGACACGACAGTAATCGGGGACTACATTGGTCGCGGTTCCGCCGCTGATCGTACCGACCTGCACCGATGTGTACGGGGGATTGCAGCTGCTGTCAGCTGCTTCTTCCTTGCGAAATTCTGCTGCAAGATGCAGGATGAAATCGATATATCTGTGGGCAATCTCGATAGCGTTTATCCCCAGATGCGGCTTGCTCGAGTGGGCGGATTTTCCCCTGAAGGTGGTAATATACTCGCTTATTCCCTTATTCCCGGAAACCGGGCGCATTCCGGTTGGTTCTCCGACAATCACCGCATCAATCGAGGAGACCAGGGGAAGAAAGGAGTCTATGAGCGGCGGGGCGGCGAGACAGCCGACCTCCTCGTTGTACGTGAGCGCAAGATATACCGGTCGCCGCAGTCGATCGGCATCCCGAACCGCGACTGCCATTGATGCGGCAATAAAGCCCTTCATGTCCGCTGTTCCGCGGCCGTATAATCGATCCCCGCTGCGGGTGAGAGTAAACGGGTCGCTCTCCCAGCCGCTGCCTCCGGCCGGCACAACGTCGGTGTGACCGGAAAGGAGGATTCCGCCCGGGGTATTGGGCCCGAAACGCAGCAGCAGCGAGGACTTATCCTCCTGCGGGTCATCCAGACGGTGTATCAGACCGGCAGAATCCCTGCAGTACGCGGAAATGTACTCAATCAGCGCAGTATTTGAGGTATCGGATACGGTGGGGAAGCCAATCAGCTGCTCGAGGACCGAGATCGTCTCCGCTACCCGATGATTCATGATGCAGTGTGGAGGCTGCGACGGGAGCGTACGGATTCAGCCAGATGTTCCAGTACCGTCATACTCTCGTCAAAGGCAAGGCAGGCGTCGGTAATACTGGTCCCGTATTGCAGGTCCTTCGGGTTGTGAAGCTTCTGGCTGCCGCCGTTCAGATGGCTCTCTATCATTACCCCGAAGATATACTGCGATCCCCGGGCAATCTGTCCGGCGATATCCCTGGCCACCAGAGGCTGGCGTTCCGGTTTTTTACTGCTGTTTCCATGGGAGCAGTCAATCATCAATCTGGGGGGCAGCTTCGCCTGCTGAAGCTTTACGGCGGCGGCTTCTACGGATTCTTCATGATAGTTGGGTCCGCTATTCGCACCTCGAAGGATAATGTGACCGTTGGGATTCCCCTTGGTCTCGACAATCGCCGCTACGGATTGCTTG
>CAZANF010000225.1:0-4926 GCA_964486425.1 uncultured Spirochaeta sp.
CGGAGCAGGAGTTTACCATTCAGGGCGGCTCTTTAATTATTCCACCGGGAGAGACCCTGTATCTTCCTGAGGTATTCTTTGAAAACTCGGATATTATTTTTGAGCTTGCTTTTGCAGACCCTTCACCGGCCGGCCATGGAAGCCTGAGTATTCGTACCCTGTCCGCAGACGGGGCCGAGCCGAAGGCAATTGATGTTGCACTAGAGCAGGAGATGCTTGTACGGGTGGGTGTTGAGGACAGTGATCTCGTTATCCACAGACAGCCGGAGCAGCGATTGACTGTACCCGGGGTACACGGGGTGTCGGAAGCGGTGGTTAACAGTTCCGACGGTGAAATCTCCCTTAATCTTCGGCATGTGATTGCCAGACATGCGGAACAGACTGCATCAGCTTCGCTTTTCGCACAAGAAGATTAGATTTTCAGCGTAGCTCGCGCTACAATTCAAGCTGCACAGGATATGGAATCAATCTCAGATAATCTTAAGAAAATGAATAGGGAGGGTGTATGCCCACGGTGAAGCTGTTTCGGTGCATTCTTCTGGTGCTGTGTGCAGGGGTGTTTTCCAGCATTGCGGTAACAGGACAGGAGTTTTCCGAGCGAAAAGAGGTGGCGGTATTCGGTCTCAGTTATGATTCCGTGCCGGTCCGGATCGAGATTCCCCAGGAACTACAGAATGCCCTGGAGATAGAGGTTATCATCGACAATCCGCGTACCGGTACGCGACGTGATGCGAAGGCAGGGACTACTGTGCGGATCCGGCAACGCGATCTGCGGATCCCTACACCCGAGGAGGTCCGCGGGGAATTCGAGCGCGGGTTTACCAATATTGATCAATTAATCCGACAGGTTTTTGTAAATCTCGACCGCTTTGATGTAGTCGGCGAGACCTATAGTATTGATGCCGAGGATGTCGACACCTTTGTACAGACCTTGCGCAGCTTCCGGTCGGAAGCCGTAGAGATTCCGGAAGAGGTGCAGCTAGGACAGCAAGCCTTTACCGAAGAGGATTTTCGTCGGCTGACGGACGGATATTATCTGGTAGTTCCTTCGGTCAGCTATTACCGCGCTGAGCTGACGAGCGAAGCAGAGTACAGGGTAGAGATTCAGGTTTCATTTTCGTTTATCAATATGGAAACTACCCGTACCTTTGAACGCTTTACGATTACCTCTACCGGTTCCGGGGAGAATCTCTCACGGGCCATCTCGTCTGCGGTCGACTCCATTCCAGGCAGTCTTGACATGCGCATTCGATCTGTGCCGGAACTGCAGATTCGTACCGGAATTACCGATATGATCGGAAATCAGGTACTCATTGAGTTCGGGCGGAACATGGGACTGCATACAGGGGATGAGTTCGTTATCCTGACGTCACGCAGTATTGGAACGTATGATACCCAGGAAGAAACCGGATTGATCTACATTACCGATGTGCGGGAAAACTTCAGCTTTGGTGTGCCAATCTATGCAGACCCGAAGCCTCAGATTGGTGATCAGCTCCAGGAGGTCCCTCGCGGAGGTGCGGAGCTGGAAATGTACGGAGGGGTCCAGTCGATAAACTTTCCGCTGTTCCAGGAAGTGGGAGGCTCTGTATCCGATATGCGGCTCTTTCCGATCGCTGGAATGCGGATGACTGCCTCGCGGGGATTCTATCCGGTGAGACCCCTTGTTAAGCTCGAGTTTCCGTTTGCCTTTATCGATGAGGATTTTAGAACCAGTGAAGGGACTTTTATCGGCGGGACAATCGCATTCGGAGCGGAATATCTGCTTATTCTGCGTCGTGTGCGCATAGCTCCCTTCGTGCTTTTCGGTGGAACCGGGGGAACCTTTTCCTCTGGTGGCGGCAGCGATGAGGATCGTTCCGGGGTATTGAGTCATATTGGTATCAGCGGCGGGATACGTCTTGGCTATCATATGAATCGTAACGTTGTTATGTATCTTGAGCCCGGCCTGACCGCGTATATCGGTATGAACGACTTGCCGTCGATACTGGGTCCTTCATTATCACTGGGAATTAATTTCAAATAGGAGAGGGTTATGGTAACAAACAGATATCGAAGCGGGTTTATATCCATAGGTATGACTATTATCCTTGTTCTGATCGTAATGCTGTCCTCATGTGCATCCGCACCTGTCACACCTTCGGTATCTTCTCCGGACCACGTGTATAACGGTCGAGGTGAAGGCGAAACCCTTGGTCGGGCAATGAATGCTGCGAAGATTGATGCAATACGTCAGGGTGTAATTGAAGTAATCGGGGAACCGGCTGAGGTGGTTCATCAGGAGATGCTGCAGATGCAGCTATATAATACCAGAAACCCCAATGCCTATGTGGTGAACGATCAGATGGAAATTCTGCATCGCGATAATGTCGGATCCATTCAGGATCCGCTCTATGTCATGGAGATTGCGATCCCGGTACGTATGGATGTGGTGCAGCGCACCCTGGATTCCCTTGGAATTACCGAGGAAGTCGATCCGGAGACCCCGGTTCAGCCGGGAGCTGAAGGATCGCAGGAGCCGGTTGAGCCTGACGTTCCGGCGGTCCCGGATAGTGAGCTGTACGAAGGTGCTACAGAGGAGCAGGCACGGTTTCTGCAGCGCTATATTCAGAATATGACGTATATGGTGTATTACCCGGAAGAGAGCACGACCGATCCCGCATTGCTGCAGCAGGCAGTTGCCCAGGCGAATAACTACCTGGCAACCGAAGGCTATACCCTGATTGATGCAGCACAGATAGAAGGATTGCGTCAGGACAGGGAGATGATATTTGAGGCTGAGGCACGACAGGATGTGAGTCTTGTCCAGTGGATAGCACAGCGACTGGATGCTGATGTATATCTGGAGGTAGACGCCTCTGTGAACGGCGAAACCGTAGACGGAAACCACTATGGCGTAGCGAATATTATTATCCGGATTTTTGAAACCTCAACAGGTCAGCTGCTTGGATCGGTGCCGTACCGGAGCCAGCGGACATTCAGCAGAACCGGGCAGCAGGATGCTATAGGCAACGCCGTACAGTCAGCAGTGTATTCGGCTATGCCGACCGCCGTTCGACAGTCACAGAGTTTGCTTGCTCAGGCATACTCGCGTGGAATTCGCTATGAAATGGTTCTGCTGAACACCAGCGATCCGCGTGTCATAAGCCGGATCCGTTCCCGATTGCGGGATGAGGTAAATGATCTGAATACCATCAGTCAGACTGCCGAGGAAACACGGTATTCCGTGTATTACTTTGGCCGATTGGATGAGCTTGAGGATTTGATGTATGACCTCTCCGATCGTATTCCGGGGATGGAGAATCTCTATCTGATTATGACACGGGGAAAGACCATTACCTTTGATTTGGGCCTGTAGGATATTGGAAACAGCAGACAGACGGGATACATTGTTGTGTATTCCGTTATAGGAGGAATTATGAAAAGGATTGTAGGAATTTTGATTGCAGCCGCTTTCGCGGCAGGTTGTGCAAGTGCTCCTGAGCCGGAGCCGACACAACCGGTTCCGGCTGACGAAACCACTGCCCGGTTTGAGGTGTTGCAGCACAAGGGATCGGTGTTGGGTGTGGATACCCCGGAATGGGTAATCCGTTCACTTGACGGATCGGTCGCCCTTGAGGCGATGCCGGAGTACGAGGGCCAATATGTGGTCGTTTCGGAGCAAACCGGGGGTGATCTCACTGCCGTACAGCGCTGGGTAACCAATTTCAATGCCGCTTCCGAGTTTTCACAGCGTGTCAGCACACGGGTGGAACAGTATTTTTCCGGGGCCCTTGCAGGGGATATGGATGATGTGGCGGCCTATCTGGAAGAGGTGGTTACCACAATAAGCGAGGCACAGTTCAGCGGACGAAGTACCGCCGGTGACTGGTGGCTGCATATCCGCTGGTTCGACGAGAACGGGAACATCGATCGCGAGGAGTATCGGGCGATGGTGCTTATGACTATCGACAAAGAGGTGCTGGATGAGCAGATTGCTGCGGCGATAGAAGATGCGGACAGCGACGAAGATCTGAATGATAACGAGGAACGGGTTCGCGATCTGATCCAGAGCGGACAATATATGTAGCAATATAGCCGCATGCAGTGCATGCGGCCAGTTTAGGACCGCATGCTGCGCATGCGGTGTTTGTAAAGGGTAGACATAGATGCAGCATGCAGGATTTCTTCACAGAGCAGTTAAAACCTTATACGGACTTGGTATCGGGGCTTTTTTGATAATCAGTGGTTGTGCGACACTAGACCCCGCTGATCGCGCTGCCCCCGATTGGGTGCGGCAGCGTCCGGCTGCAGACGCGGAGTACGAATACTTTGTCGGTGTTGGAATGGATGAAGCCGGTATTCAGTCCCGAGGAGAAGAAGCTGCAACCTATGGAATGATTGCCGAGATTATTCGGTATATTGGTGTGGAGATTACCGCTGAGACCAATGCGACGGCACGGTCCAATCTTGGCAGCTTTGAAGCAGAGCTGGTGGAACAGGTGCAGCAGCGGGGAGAGGCGGTGGTCAGCGGTTTTCAGGTCGTCGACAGCTATGTGTACGAGCAGGAGGGCCAGGTAATGGTCTATCTGCTTGGACGATATGAGCGTTCCCAGCTTGAGGCTGAGCAGGAACGCTTCCGACTGCTGTTTCAGGAGCGAATTGATGCGGTAGATGTACCTGAACGCCGCGGCATGCAGCTGTTGGAGAGCGGGCGATATGGTGCTGCACTGCCGTTTCTGCTGCAGGCGGCAGCGGCGGCTGCGGTGAGTGATATTGATAATGCGGGAATTCGTTTCGACAGGAATATGGTAGCGGCTCGCCGGATTGTCCAGAACCTGGTTCTGGAACCTACCGTCCAACGGGTTTCAGCTGCAGTTCACGAACCTGTTTCCCAACCGATCGAGGTATATGCGTATTACCAGCATGATGGACGGCGTGAACCGG
>CAZANF010000226.1:0-4916 GCA_964486425.1 uncultured Spirochaeta sp.
AGGCATGGCGCCAGTAATCGTCGTGACGCTGGTGATGCAGCCAGGTCTCAAGCCAGAGTCCGCTGCCCTGCAGCCTTTCCAGCCATTGATCCCGCCATTTCTTTCCGACGACCTCCGGATCCGGCGGACAGGAGTTAAATGCAAACATGGTGGAGGCCCATGAAAGGTTGTCCCCCAGCAGACAGCCGCCCATATAATGCACGTCGTCGGAGTAGCGGTCGTCCGAGGAACAGACGGTGATTATTGATTTTAGTTCCTTCGGTTTTTGAGCGGCTATCTGCAAGCCGTTGAAACCGCCCCAGGATATACCGATCATACCGATGGATCCGGTGCACCATGGTTGGGCGGCAATCCATTGCAGGATCTCCTGCCCGTCGGTTAATTCCAGCTGGAGATATTCATCCGTGAGGACTCCTTCGGATTCACCGCTGCCGCGCATGTCGACACGGATAGAGGCATATCCATGCCCGGCGAAGTAGGGGTGCATAAGGGAATCCCGATAGGCGGTAAAATCCCGTTTCCGGTAGGGGATGTACTCCAGAATCGCAGGGACCGGGACATCGTGTGCATTCTCCGGCAGCCAGATACGTGCCGACAGATGAATGCCGTCGGACATCGGAATGAGTACATGATTCTGTTCATGGACCTGAAAGGGAAATTCTCGCAGCAGCTGCATTATCAAACCTCTTCAATCTGTATATTCATCATTTCCAGGCAGCGGTGGTATTTCTGCAGCAGTTCATCGCGATCGGCTGCAGCAATAAAGATATGAGCGAGGTCGTAGCTGTAACTGTCCTGCAGACTGAGCTCCGAGAGTTTGACCCCCTCGCTTACCTTAATATCGACTCGTGTATCGGGTATAGCCTGTTCTATCTCCGCGATCTTCTTCGCGTCGGGGACTCGCGTTACCAGGCCGTCATCGAATATGCGGTAAAAGAACTTGGCGGCCCTGGCGTATTTGCCTTGTCGGTACGGAAAATCAGGGGAGGTATTGAGTGATAGATCAATCATGATCTTCAGGTTGGTGTCGCCGTCCACCATGCGGTACTGGTAGCTGTGTGATTGCGACAAACGGGGATTTACCTCCAGTGCCCATAGCCGATCATAGGTTTCGTCATAGTAGAACTCGATATTAAAGGTACTGTTATCAAGTCCTATCTGCTCGATAATCCGGATCGAAGCATCGGTAATTCGATCCTGTACATGCTCGGGAAGCACCGACGGATATTCAAATCGGAAAAAGGATGAAGATTCTGGGTAGTTAATTGAATCAACGATGCCGTATACCGTGACTTTCCTGTTATGTACATATCCCGAGACCGTACACTGATGCCCGGCAATAATTGATTCGGCAATGCAATATCTGCCGTCAATATTCTTCACTTCTTCCGGCAGCGGCACCTTATGCAAAAAGTAGTTGAAGTTCTCCGAATAGAATTGAATTCCGTTTTGGATCTGCTGCTGTGCGTTCAGGAAATCTTCTTTGTTCTGGATCTTGAATCCTAGTTGTGAGCTGGTAGCTTTTATCGGCTTGAGCCAGAAGGGGTATTCTATGGAGATCTTGTCTGCTGCCTGTTCATCGAAAATATCGACTGCTTCAAACTGCGGGCATTCATCTATTGCCTTGCTTTGTTCCAGTCGGCTCCAGAACTTATGCTCACAAGCAATTACCCCGCGAAGATTGGGCCCTGCTACATTGTACTCTGCGCAGAGACTTGCGCGCATAGTGGTTACCGGAAAATCCCAATACCCGATTATCCCGTCTATCGGTTTGTCATAGGTGTCCAGGATTGAGCGCGCCTTCTGCAGCAGATCCTGAACCCTCGGTTTATCCGGGCTGAATATTTCATCGAAGGTAAGCAGCTGCTCGTAGTTGCAGGTATCTGCATTGGAAACAAGGGACAGCTGTTCGGCATTAAAATCGTCCCAGCCTAATATAAAAATATTCTTCTTTCGGATAACCTCTACCTCCCGTGAGTTGATGGTAAAAATATACTATCAACAGGTGGAGAGGTCAAAATCGGTGCAGCAGATAAGGACGGGGTTATTGAGAGCCCAGATGATCAAGTATCCTGTCCCGAATACTGCCGGATAGCCCTCCGTTCTCCAGGTTATAGTCCGGAACACCGAATAACGAATCGAGAATAAGTGCGGCGGAACCCACTGCGACCGACAGATCGCCATAGCTTGAGTTCAGAAGGGGAATATTGCGTTCCACCATTTCGTAGGACCAGTTTATCTTGATCTGCTGCTCCAGCAGCGGGGTAAATTCATGGGAATAACGCTCCATACCGCCGCAGATAAAAACCCCGTTTAGATTAAGAGTATTCACGATGAGCGCAACCTGCATAGCAAGTTCGGAGAATACCTGCCGGCGAATATCCTCGCTGGTGGTGAACCTTTCCAGTTCAGACTTGCTGATGGAAAGCTGCCCCTCGGCTTCTCCTTTCCAGAAGATGCTGCGGAACTCGCCGGCGAAATAATCGGTACCATGATACACCCTTCGTCGATATGCTATTCCCATCCCGACGGAAAAGGCATCGACCTTGAGGGTTGAACCAATGGTCTCTGCCGGCGGAATTTCACCTAATAATGCAAGGAAGTTCTGGAGACTGTTGTAGTTCGGATTGTTAAGTTCCGCCCAGGCACAGGCATTTGCATCGTTCTCTATCAGGATCGGCAGACGATGCTCTTCCATCAGTTGTGCGGCCATCTGCTTTGGTTCATTAATGCTGAACGGGATTGAATACAGTATACGGCCTTGATGGATATCTACAATCCCGCTCAAACCGATACCTATCGCGAGAACCCGTGCCTGTGATTTTTCAATCTTCTGCCGCAGTTCGGTGATAAGACTGGATAGCTGTGGAATGAAATCGCTGTTCAGTATGGGGTGGGTGCCGTTGAAGGATTCAATTATATTACCCATGGGATCGCACAGGACCGCATGGTAGGATTCGGGACGGAATTCGATTCCCAGCACGACCCCGAAATCACTGTTTATCCGCAGCAGGGTCGGCCGTCGACCGGCTTTTTGGATGGCTTCGCCCTGTTTCCACTCTTCGATTATCCCCGCCTCCAGCAGCTTGTAGGTTGCGTTGGTGAGTGTGGATTTATCGAGATTCAGACGCCGTGCGATCTCGGATCGACTGATTCCCTGTTCCTGCCAAATGAGATGGAGTATGCGTGAGAGATTGATTTTATTCTGGGTCTGGCGGCTGATAAGCATTGTATTCCTCTTTGCACTATTATTATAGAACCTCACGGACAGACAAATACATTGCAGCGGATGCCCGGAAATTGATGGCTTTCTGATCTTTTACCGATCAGAAAGCACATCAATCATGTCGAGAAGTCGGATTATCCCTTGATTGCCCCGGCGACAACCCCACGGGTAATACGTGTGTTAAAGATAAAATACACAACGACAACCGGAAGGGCTGCAATTACAAGTGCCGCAAGCTGCCAGCCTAGCTGTGCGCTCGTCAGGCTGGAGAAAGAATATACACCAACCGGTAGAGAAGTGGTAGCATCCGAGCTTGCAAGTACCAGTACCAGCAGGAACTCGTTCCAGATTCCAAAGCCGCTGATTATCCCGATAGTGACGATAACTGGAGCCGTCATCGGTACGATAATGCCGAGGAACATCTTCCACACGGTAGCCCCGTCCATGTATGCAGACTCAATCAGACTGTCGGGGATACCACGGATAAACTGCGAGGCGAGCAGGGTAGCCACCGGTAAGCCGAAAGCGGTGTAGACCAGAATAATACCAAGGTGGGTATCGGTCAGTCCGATATTGGAAAGCATCAGGAACAACGGGATAATTACAGAGTTAATGCTGATCAAATATCCCAGCCCTATAACCGCCGTAAGTATTGCGGATATTTTTCTGAACCCGAGCTTTGCGAATGAAAAACCCATCATCAAACTGAGCAGAATAATGAGGAAGGTCGATACCCCGGTGTAGATTATGCTGTTTAGGAACTTGCGAGCCATTCCTCCGCGCTCCCAGGCATTGCTGTAGTTGTACCATAACAGATCCCAGCTGATCCCCAGATGCATACCGGTCGGCAGTTCATTTGCAAGGAGGGTATCTCCCGGCTGCATGTTGGCTATCTCGGGCGGCAGGTCTTCCTTCACCAGGTGATGAATCACCAGGCGTCGGCCCGGTGCGATGCTGGTGGACTCAATAATAATCCGTTCACGCGGGTCCTCTTCGGGGTCATAGGGCAGCCGGATATTCAAGGATTTTTCCACTACCTTGAATTCATGTTCACCGCCGTTGAGCAGGATATTCGGCAGTGCAAACTGGTCACGGGTAAGCTCGGCGTTTGTCTTGAATGATGAATATCCCATCCATACCAGCGGCAGGATCGTCATAATGGTCCACAGGAGGAACACGGCGTTCGGGAGAACGCCACGAAAGGAAATACGTCTGTCGGTTATTTTTTGTTTTGGCTTTTTGGTAATTGATATTGTAGACATGGTGATCAAACCTCTCCTGCGTTTACTTTCTTGCTAAGAAAATTACTGAAAAGAATCAGCAGTATACTAATTACCACAATCGCATTTGAGATTGCTGACCCGTATGCGAAACGTACCGGATTTGTATAGTCCTGGAATGCGGTTTGATACATGTAAATCGGCAATACCATAGCATTGTTACGCTGCAGGCCCTGGGTTGTCATCGAGAAAATAAGCTCGAAGCCCTTCAGGGATCCAGCTATTGCAAGTACCGCGGTAACCAGAATCGTTCCGGACAGCTGGGGAACTATTATTTTGGTGAAGGTCTGGGTTTCTGTGGCGCCGTCGATCATGGCCGCCTCTATCATAGTCGATTCAATTTTTTGCAAGTTCGCAAGAAAGATAATCATATAAAAACCGGTGTAAACCCAAATCAGGGCGACCCCGAT
>CAZANF010000227.1:0-4880 GCA_964486425.1 uncultured Spirochaeta sp.
ATGGCCTTGCTGTATTCTCAGATCATGCAGAAACCGGAAATCGGACTGATTATGTGCGATATGACCAAAGGTCTCCTTCTCTGGTATTGGAAAAGAACAGATCATGCCTTAGAAATAGGCATGAAAATAGGTTCATTTTTACACAAATCCTCTGGCGATGAGTTTTGTGTTAGCACGGGGTATACGCCTTTGGCCGTGCGCGTGGATTATGCTACCAGAATCGCTCCAGTTTCATTAACTCGAACTGCTCCAGTTCATTGTTCAAAGACAGGACGTAGAGTGTACCGTCTTCGGACATGGTGAATTGGGATTTTTGATACGGATCAATATTTTCTCCATAGAATTCTGTTACTAGTTCCCCTGCAGGACTTACTACTACTATGGCATGAAAATCAGCCCAATATGAATTTTGTTCTGTATCCCATCCAAGGAGTTGTCCATATTGTATTCGTCTTCTCCACATTATATCTGTACTATTTTCATTCCAATGATATTGAACAAAACCTCTTCCATACGGAGCAACCAGCCTATCACCCCAAAACAGATATCCATCAGCATCAAATCTCAGGTCTTCATCACCTTCGTATTCATTCTCGATGAATTCTTGAGTTTCTTCGGGAGGCATAAATTGAAACTCTCCAGTAAAATCTTCGTCTCCAATATATGCTCCATAATAAACTGGTTCGCGATTCTTTTGATCATTCACCATCACCATATCATTTAAAGCTACGATACTTTTATAATATGGACCACTTATTCCTAATCTGGGACGTCCTGTCCCCATTAATGAAAAATCTTCAAGCAGTAAAATATCATAAGCAGAATGATGAAATATATACAAATACGGTCCAATTATCGAAACCGCGAAAGCTTCTGCTCCACCCTGATACACTTCTTCCCATGTCTGTTCTGTATCTATTAGGACACCTCTATTATTGCTATTATCATTAGCATAAAATTGTCCATCACTAATATATACTAATCCAGCAGGTACAGGAGAATGAATACCAGCAATTCCTGTAGTGATTCCGAATTGTTCTTCATCTGCACCAATAGAGAAAGTTCGAACTACTTCAAATTCAACTGACTCTATTGAATATATAAAGTTGTTTATGCATAAAAATAGTATTAGAAAAGTAACTGCGTGTTTCATTATTATTCCTTTATCAATCTGACTATTCGCCAGGTTCCATTAATATCGGAGAGATTTCTTGATACGCCTACTAAACCAGGACCAACGACATAAGCATTTGATCCATCGTAAAACGCCTCAATCAACTGCACCCCAGTAGGATTCACCGAACCATTCGGCATAAAATCCACCCGCTGGACTATCGCAATATGCCGGCCAGAACCGTCTGCATTACGGGTGTACATGATGTCACCCGGACGAATGAGATCATATTTAAAAAGCTTTTCTGCATCCGGTGTTTCGCGACTCACAATCAACTCCGAATACGTCTGCCAGTCGCCAAGCTGGCTGTCCGCTTCAGTTCGGGGGTATGCGCGCCCGGTGCCATTGTCGTTAATCCCATGCCATCGGTAGGGGTTACCTTCATAGTCAAAGACCCGTTGGACGAAGCCGATGCAGTCTACTCCGGCAGTCAGGAGGGACAGGGGTTCGTTGTTGATTACCGCCTCCATCGCATCTCTTTGATCTTCTTCCATTACCATGTTGTTCACATAGCTTACCCGCACCAGGCCTAATCCGGGAAGATAAGGCACGTTACCACCAAATGCTGCCCAGGTATCGGTGTCTATTCCCTGTCTGACCGCTTCCTCCCATGCGTCCCATGGCAGGTAATTCAGCCAGTTGTCTGCAGGTGCACGGGTGGTGGTTTCATCCCAGTTGTCAAAGTGAGCCAGGGCTGCTGCAATATCCGCTGGTACATTCTCTCCAAAAGTAGCCTCGGTAATCTCAAGCGGCGCATACACATGCTGCATGGCCCTGCGCTGGCTGCTCATCTTGTCCAGAAACTGCCATGGGGTATCAGCTGCTCCGACAGGGGTATCATTATCTGCCAGCGGATAATCATAGGCAACCCGGTCATTGCGTCCGGTCCGGCGGATGCTGGAAAAGCCGCTGTACAGAATCGCCTGCCCGCCTTCCTCCCACATAGCACTGCGGTATGCGTGCGGAATCTCGGTCAGCCAGTCATTGTCATCGTCATTCCATGGGTTCTGGTTGTTCCAGTCGGCAGCACCTTCGTCGATATACAGGTTCGCCCGCCACAATGCCTTGCGGTCATACACGGCGAGAAAGTCTTCGGTGCTAGTGTAGCCGGAGACAATCAGGTTCTGTTCTGTGTCAGGGTCGGCCGGTTCACGGTGATCCACCAGGCCAAAGCCGAGGCGGAAGTCATCTCCGGGGTGTATGGCGCCTTCTGCCGCCCTGATGCCAAGCTCGGTAAGCGCTGTTCCATTGTGCAGGGCGGCAAGGTCACCGGTGTCTGTCAGTACCAGGGGAAGGTCTTGCGTTACCGTGTAGGGTATGGCTTCAGCCTCGCTGCCACTGTAGGAGGGTATGCGCGTTGCGGTTGCAACCAGGTAGACGGTTCCCTCACGATCTTTCGCGACCAGCTGGATGCCGTGTCCGGTGTTGCGGTAGATGTTGGTGGTATACCCGTCATTGTCATCCTGACGGTCGTAGTGCGGATCAATCGGAGGGAGGAAGACCAGTTCCCGCCCGGCATAGGTCTGGGGGTCTACCGCTCTGCCGTCGGTTCCGGTCAGCTGCAGTTCAAGCCCGTCAAGCGGCAGCACGGCGCCGGTATTCGGGATATATCGGTCCTGCTGGGTGAAATCAAACGCGACATTGATACTGCGAATCGAGGAATCAAGCGGGTCGGTGTAGGCAAGAGCACGCGGGGCTTCGGGATCTTCCACCAGAAGCCGGCGGGCGTGGTACACGCCGCTTTCCTGGGCAAAGCCGCCAAAGCTGCCTTCTGTGTTGCCCCACAGCCCCAGGCTTGCCATGCCGAATCCCTCGCGGATACTCACCACGGCCACCCCGCGCATCCATTCGTTCAGTGGTTGGTCTGAGTCGACGGGCACCTGCACCACAATGCCGGTATGCATCCAGCCGTCTTCACGTTCATACACAAGGATATCACCGGGACGAAGATCCTCCCTGCGGGCGACCGGGACACTGGCGCGGTACAGGTCGTAGGCGGCAAAGCCTGCCACGGCATGGTCCCACTCGCTCCAGCTCATCTCCTCGGCAAAGCTCTGGCTGTCCTCAGCAGCTTCCCCCAGCTTCCCGGGCACACTCGTCCCAAAGGAGGTCATCGACAATGCACCCTGCAGCAGTCCCAGGGTATCAACCCCGGCGCTACCCGAGCGGCCCGGTACATAGGGATACAGTCTCTGCCCGTTCTCTGCAACGTGGTTCATCCAGTTCGCCCCGTACAGGGACGTGAGATCACTATCATGCACATAGCCGTCATAATATACCTGGTTTTTCAGAATATCCAGATGATCAACCGCACGGGTGCTGTCAAGCTGCGCATCCTGCGGGAAGCGCAAGGCGATTCGTCTGTCATTCTCATGCTCAGTCCTGACCAGAATCTGGGTCAGCAGCTGGCTTTATTACCTCAACCTCTCTTCCTTCCTTCCGTCTGTTCGCTCGGAAGATAACGGCCTAAATGGATTGATGTCTGCATCGGGTGAATATTGATACCCGGCACGAATAGGAGTAGTATATCTGTATGGCAATGCGTGAACGCCCATTGAACCCTATGGCAGATATCTTTGTTCGCTATCTCCTGGGTTCAGAAGAAAACAAGGACATTCTCATTGATTTTATTAATGCGGTCTTTGTGCAGAAAGGCCACGAGATCGTGGTTGATCTTGAAATTCGCAACCCCTTTAATCTGGCAGCAATAAGGGGCGACAAAGAGAGCATTCTCGATGTAAAGGCGAAAGACAAGACTGGACGATGGATCAATGTAGAAGTCCAGGTCGATGATAATGGCAGCTTTGCTCACCGCAGCCTGTATTACTGGGCAAAGAACTATTCGGATCAGCTCAAATCGGGCAACTTCTACCGTGAACTTGCTTCAACCATCTGCATTAATCTGCTGGATTTCGAAATCTTTCCGCAACTACCCGGCTATCACAGTTGTTTTCATATTACCGAGGTAGATGCACCAGAGTTTGTACTGACCGAGCACCTCCAGATTCACTTTATTGAGGTGCCGAAGAATCATCGGGTACGTGCCAGTGATGTAAAAGACGGTTTGGATGCGTGGTGTTATTACTTTGAAAATGAAGGTACCCTTAAGGAGGACCAAATGACTGTACTGTTAAAAGATAATCCTGCAATAGGAAAGGCCCACAGAGTCTATAAGGACTTTACCGCAAACGATGAACTCATGGATATGGCTGAAGCCCGTGAGAAATGGCGCAAGGATGTGAGTTCACGCTTGCATCATGCTGAAGAACGAGGCGTTGAGAAAGGTATGCAACAGAAAGCACGTGAGGATGCCCGAAAGATGCGGGATCGAGGATTCGCTATTGCAGACATTGCTGATATAACCGGCTTGAGCGAGCAGGAAATCCGCGAACTGTAACAACCACCAGGCTCTTGCCGTGACCAAAGGTCTCCTTCTCTGATATTGTAAAAGAGCAGACTTTTTTCAAAAATTATCGAAAGAACTACACTCATTTACCTGATAATGCACGGGTTATGAGTTTGTGATTGCGCGAGCTACTACTCCTCGGGAAGGCTTTTTCAGTACGCTTCGCCGGGAACGACAGGGACTGTGTTTTAAGGCTCCGTCACCTCCGCCTTACACAGTCCCCCCATCCCGGCGTCGTTCTCGTGGTTCCCTTCGTAAACCACTGTCACTCCTTAGGCTGAGATATCGCTGCGCGAATCT
>CAZANF010000228.1:0-3205 GCA_964486425.1 uncultured Spirochaeta sp.
CCCTTGTGCAGCTGAAGAATCTCCAGGTGCAGATTCTCCTGCAGGGCCTGGATAACTGCAGCCTCCCGGTTTATGCGGGTAACTGGCTGCAGTAATACCGCCATGTACAAGCCGATTGCAGCAATAAAGGACATCTGCGCAGTAAGAACAAGCAGGATCAGCTTGGCACGGATCTTCATAGTGACTCCTCAAGGCCGATATACCACCATAGTAAACCGTCCCCGGCGATATGGCTACACGAATCGCCAGGGACGGAAATTTCTGGGGTCAGTGCATTTATGCGTTGTTTGAACGGCTGGAGATATCAAACCAGACAGCAACCACCAGAATCAGCCCCTTGACGATGAGCTGATACTCGGATGAGATATTCATAAGCCCCATCCCGTTATTGAGACTGGCCATAACCAGGGCCCCGATAATGGCGCCGAACACGGTACCTTCTCCACCGCGCATACTGGTACCACCGATAAACACCGCAGCAATCGTATCGAGCTCAAAGAGGTTACCTGCACTGGCGGTAGCACTGTTCAAACGGGCGGTGAATACCAGACCGGAAAGTCCGGACAAGGTACCCATAATAATAAAGATCCACATCGTCTTGAGTTTGATGTTGATACCGGAAAGCAGGGCAGCCTCGCGGTTACCGCCGATTGCATACACATGGCGCCCAAAGGTAGTGTTGTTGGCAATGTAGGTAAACAGCAGTACCAGGCCCAGCAGGATCATTATACTAAACGGTATTCCGCGATAGTTCATCGGAATAGAGAAAAACAGCCACAGCATTATGGATACAAGAGCCAATTTTGCAACAAACAGTCCCTTCGGCAGATTTTGAAATCCATACTGGGCTCGACGCATACGGGTACGCAGCTCCATCATGATAAAACCGGCAATAGCGGATATCGAAATAAGAAAGCTGAAATCATGGAAGCCGGATACAGCCTCCGTATTCACAAAGAGACGGGGCAGATACCCCTGCCCGATCGCACGAAAGGAATCATCCAGCGGAGCTACCGTCTGACCGTCGGTAAGTGCAATCAATGCCCCGCGAAAAATAAGCATACCCGCGAGGGTTACAATAAAGGCAGGAACCCCCCGATACGCAATCCAGAATCCCTGCCACACACCGATTATCGCCCCCAGAATCAGGGTAAGCACTACTACCGATATGGTACTGAAACCCAGATTGACCTGGAGTACTGCTGCAAAGGCGCCGGTAAAACCCACTATCGATCCAACCGAGAGGTCGATATGTCCGCCGACAATCACCAGTACCATGCCGACTGCCAGTATCCCGATAAACGAGGTCTGCAGCAGCAGGTTGGAAAGATTTCTGGGCGACATAAAAATACCATCGGTGAGAACAGTAAATATTATGCCGATTGCAAGAAGTGCGATGAACATCGAGTATTGCCGCACATTGTGCTGCAGCTGATTCTTCAGAATCTGTGTACTTGACTGGCCTGCTTTCATAGCTGTCATTCTATTTGCCTCCGGTTGCTAGTAACATAGTTTTTTCCTGCGAAGCCTCGCTCCAATGCAGGTCGCCGTTAACTCGGCCTTTGTGAATAACGATCACGCGATCACTCATACCCAGTACCTCAGGGAGTTCGGATGAGATCATCACTATACACACCCCCTGTTCTACCAAACCGTTCATAATATTGTAGATCTCAAACTTGGCACCAACATCAATCCCGCGAGTCGGCTCATCCAGAATGAGCACAAAGTGCCGGGTCAGCATCCACTTTCCGAGTACAACCTTCTGCTGATTCCCGCCCGAGAGATTCTTTGCCTTCTGTTCAATGGACGGGGTCTTGATTCTCAAGGACTGCACATAATGCTCTGTTTCTTTAATCTCCTCAAACCGATTGATAACCGAAAGCCTGGAGAGGTTTTTTAACGCCGCAAGAGTAGTATTCTCCCGAATATCCATTCCCAGTACGAGACCTTTGCCCTTTCTGTCCTCGGTAACATAAGCTATACCGGCACGGATAGCATCACCCGGATTATGAATATCAATGGGTTTTCCATTCATAATCATTTCACCGCTCAAACGCTTGCCGTATGCACCGAACAGGCTCATCATAAGCTCGGTGCGGCCTGCCCCCATAAGACCCGCAATACCGAGAATCTCCCCTTTGCGGATATCAAACGAGACATCCTCAACAACCTTCTTGTCCGGGTTATACGGATCCTGTACCGTCCAGTCCTTAACCTGCAGTACTGTTTCTCCCGGGGTATGTTCCACGCGGGGAAAGCGCTCGGTAATCTCACGCCCTACCATGAGTGAAACAATCTGACTCTCATCCAGCCGGTCGGAGCCACGCTGATCGTGAGTGGCGACAGTCTTTCCGTCCCGCAGCACGGTTATGGTATCGGCAATCGCCAGGACCTCTTCCAGCTTGTGTGAGATATATACACAGGTAACACCACGTCCCCGCAGCTGTCGAAGAATCTCCAGCAAATTCTCACTGTCCTGCTCGTTCAATGCAGCAGTCGGCTCATCCAGAATCAGGATACGAGCCTTCTTGGCAATCGCCTTGGCAATCTCGACCAGCTGCTGCCTGCCGATGCCCAGGTTTTTGATTAATGTATCAGGACTTACGTCCAGGTTAACCTCTTTCAGATAATTCATTGCCTCTTTCGTCGCGTGATCCCAGTTAATCCGATAGGATGCTCCCTTCTCCGCGCCCAAAAACAGGTTCTCCGCTACCGTCATTTGCGGAACCAGAGCCAGCTCCTGATAGATAATGCTGATTCCGGCCGCCTCACTGTCACTGATATTGGTAAATCGCTGATGTTCATTATTTACGACAATATCCCCCTCGTATGTCCCATGGGGATGAACCCCGCTCAAGACCTTCATGAGGGTTGATTTTCCGGCACCGTTCTCGCCAACCAGGGCATGAATCTCACCGGGTTTTACTTGAAAGCTCACATCATCCAAAGCTCGAACACCGGGAAACTCTTTAACGATGTTCTTCATTTCCAGAATATTACTCATGGATACTCCTACTGACTTAAAAAATGGTTTCGCAGGGTGCTCCTGCGAAACCTTATTTCAGACAGACGACGTAGATTTATTCTTCTTCGTAGATCTGATCGCGAGTGAGATAACCGCTGTCGATCAGCAGGTCAATGTTGTCCTCGGTAATGATATGCGGGGTCAACAGCAGAGAAGGTACACCTTCAACTTCATTGT
>CAZANF010000228.1:3215-4862 GCA_964486425.1 uncultured Spirochaeta sp.
GAAGGGTAATGGCAGCATCTATTGCAGCCCGTCGAAGGTCAGGGGTATCCTTGAAGATAGTCAGTGACTGGGTGCCTTCAACAATACGACGCACAGCAGAGAGCTCTGCATCCTGTCCGGTTACCGGAACCTCACCATCCATGCCCTGTGCGGACAGCGCCTGGATTGCACCACCGGCGGTACCATCATTCGGTGCCAGGATTGCATCGATATCATTATCGTTTGCAGTCAACGCATTTTCTACGATGTTCAACGCATTTTCCGGAAGCCAGTTGTCTACGGCACGTTCGGTTACGATGTTAATGTCGCCGGCATCAGCCAAGGGCTGGATGTACTTCATTGCTCCTCTCTTGAAGAGAGCTGCGTTGTTGTCGGTAGGAGCACCGGACATTACGATGTAATTTCCTTCCGGTACCAGATCGGTGATGAACTCACCCTGCAGTTCACCAACCCGTTCATTGTCGAACGAGAGGTAGACGTCTACGTTGTCGCTCAGGATCAGTCGGTCATAGGAAATAACCGGTACACCGTCGGCAGCAGCCTGCTCTACCAGTGAAGCAGCAGCCTGTGCATCATGCGGTGCCAGAATCAGTACCTGAATGCCCTGGGCAAGCAGGTTCTCAACCTGACTTGTCTGCTGTGCCATGTCGGCGTCGGCAACAGCAACACGAAGATCGATGCCGCTTTCTTCTGCAGCAGCAATCATAGTCTCGCGGTCACGAACCCAGCGTTCTTCGCGCTGTGTAGGGAGCGAAAGACCTACTACGAGCTGCTCGGACATTTCTGCCTCATCCTGACCAGCAGCGAATACCTGGGTTGCCGGGATAATCATTGACATTGCAATGATTCCTGCGATTAGTGCGAACCGTTTGTTCATACAGTCCTCCTTGATGGGAATTGGATTATTCACGGTAACCCCGCCTGCAGTCCCTGTCATCAAGAAGATTATTGCTTTCAACCGTACAATTTATTCATACTACGGCTATTTTCACCAACACAGGATTATTCGTGCATCAATATTGTACTATCGGCCGCTGTTCCTCCGGCACATTGCGGTATACATCCTGATAGCTGTGAAACCCGTCGGCGATCACAGTTTCCATGATGTTCTCCCTGGTCACCATAACCGGTTCCAGCCTGATAAAGGGTATCTCGCCGCTGCCGTTAAAAATGGTTTCATCGGTATCCAGCGAATCGCCCTGAGCGAGACTGATCGCGGATTCCACTGCCCGTCTTGCCAGATCCTCCACCGGCTTATACACCGTCATAAGCTGTGTTCCTTCCGCAACCCGCTGCACCGCAGCCAGATCGCCATCCATTCCGCTCACCAGCAAACGCCCGGCCTGCCCGCGTGCGGCGGCTTCGTATACCACCGCATCTGCGATCAGGTCATTTGCAGCAATCACCCCGTCTATATTATCGAACTCATCAAAGGCCTCCGCGATCGCCCCCCGGGCCTCCTCACTCCTCCATGCCTGCCGCCATACATTATCCCGCAGTTCAACCTGCCCACTCTCACACTGCGGACGCAGAAAGCTTACAACCCCCCGGATAATCATTTAACTGTTATAATCCGACACCGCCTCGTTGATAATCAGTATCTGCAGGACCGCTTTCCCCCCGCTCTCATCCACCCTGGAAAGTCCC
>CAZANF010000229.1:0-3400 GCA_964486425.1 uncultured Spirochaeta sp.
TTGCAGCAATCACCCCGTCTATATTATCAAACTCATCAAAGGCCTCCGCGATAGCCTCCCGGGCCTCCTCATTCCTCCATGCCTGCAGCCATACATTATCCAGCAGTTCAACCTGTCCACTCTCAATCTGCGGACGCAGAAAGGTTACAATCCCCCGGTTAATCATATAACTGTTATAATCCGACACCGCTCCGTTGATAATAAGTATCTGCAGGACCGCTTTCTCTCCGGTTTCATCCAGCCGGGAAAGTCCTGCTTCCACCACGGCACGAGCCATCATGGTACCGATAGCCTGGTTATCAAAGCTGATGTACCCGTCAACCAGGGTATTCCGCACCATTCGGTCGTAAGCCAGAATCGGGTTCCCCCGGTCATGAATCTGCTCTATGGTGTCCGAAAGCTCCTCGCTGTCGTTGGGGACCACCACCAGCACATCAACACCCGACTGATCAAGCTCTATCAGCTGACGCCGCTGCACCTCAACGTTCTCATTCGCCGTACGCAGCAGTACCTGTGCACCAAATTCGCCGGCAGTGGTTAAAAATGCATCCCTGTCACGCTGCCACCGCTCCACCACGAAGGAATCCATGGAGAAACCGATTCTCGCACTTGTGGGCTCTGCGACCTGCTGTTCGGAAGAAGCCCTGCCTCCACAGCTTGCGGTGCTGAAAGCAGTCATCAACCCGGCTAATAGCACAGCCCATCCAGACAATCTCATGGTCATTCTTCATCCCCCCTGTCCAACCCCTCACGACCAGCGAACTCACGCGGACGCATACCCACCCAGCGCTTGAATACCCGGCTGAAATAATTAGCATCCTGATACCCAACCTGAAATCCAACCTCTTTAATGCTGTGTTCCCCCTCGCTCAGCAGCTGACGGGCCCGTTCCATTCGCAGTGAGGTTAAATAATCCGAAAAAGACAACTGCAGTTCCTGCCGAAACAATCTGGACAGATGTGCTGCGGAAACCCCGGCAGCAGCAGCAACATCCTCCAGCGAGAGCTGCTCATGGTACCGGAATCGCAGATATTCCAGTGCGTCCTGCAAGGATCGAGATACTCCATGATATTCACCGGATGAAGATACTGCCTGCTCCAGTAACACGATCACTGCATTCAGCATGTCCCGGGCTGTACCCTGATTCCTTATCGCAGAGAGTGCATGCGGCGGCACATGAGGAGATGGATAGGCCTGAAAGGCAGGCTCCAACAGCAGCGAGCAGGTGTACTCCCGATGCATGGAGATAGCCCGTTCCACCACGGGAAGATATTCCTCCCGCCACGCATCTACTGCGGTTTTTTCCGCTCCCCGTACCAGCCCCCACAGCTGCTGCATACCCTTGCGGACCTGCACCACATGCTCCATATCCTCAGCGGAATCTCGCCGCTGCGGCAGCACCTCGGGCAGCACCTCCCAGATTCGTTCCAGCGGTACCGGATTGCTGCAGCGAACCACCGGCTCCTGCGCAAATCCCTGGCTGGAGATGTACAAAGCCTCCCGTACCGCATCGCGCAGACGAATGCATACCCCCTCCTCATTCCCGGAAGCCAACACCCCTACGGCACCTGCATCCGTGACCCCGGTCCAGCACGGCAGCTTATAGCGTAGAGCCGCCGCAATCCTGGGCCCGCATCCCTCCACCGTACATTCTATATACCCGGCGATTACCGTTGGAAAAAAATCCGGGCGCACACCGCGCAGCGCAGTGAGCCACTGATCCCAGCTTTCAGCGTCCGGCCGCCATATCCCGGAGAAAAGCCTCGGTACCAGCTCCTGCTCAAGCAGTCCGTCCACCGACTGGCGCATTGCCTTCCCGGCGAGATCCGCAGCATGCAGTTTTTCCTCGCGGTCCAGTTCCTCACAGGCATCCAGCAGCACCTGCAGCAGACGGGGCTTGGTAACCGGTTTTACGATATACGCAAAGACTCCGAAATCCAGGGCCTCCTTGGCGATTGAAAACTGTTCATAGGCCGAAATTATTATGCTCATTACCTCCGGATGCCGGCGCCGTACCTCGTTCACGATCTCCAGCCCGGATATCCCAGGCAGATGAATGTCAACCAGCAGGATATCCGGGGGATCCTTCTCGATCTGCTCCAGGGCTTGCATGCCGCTCCTGCTGCTGCCGCAGATTTCCCCCCGGGGGAAGGAGGTCTCGACAATGTGCTTGACTCCCTCCAGTACCGGCAGCTCGTCGTCTATAACAAAAATTCGCCTGTTCATACCCCACCCTCCCGCATTACATCATTCAGCGGCAGCCGCAGCTGAATCCGAACCCCCTGCCGGGGTTCGGAGAACACCACAAACCCGTCCGGGGTACCGGTAAAAAGCCGCATTCGATACATTACATTACGCAGCCCGATTCCCGATTCTGTCTCGCGCGGATCAATCTCATCCATTATCTCCGCATCCCAAGCCGCCATCTCCTGTCGGATTGCATGCACAATGTCATCCGACATACCGATGCCGTCATCTGCCAGTTCAACAACCGCCCGGCTGTCCTCTACCCATGAGCTCAATTTGATTTGACCTACCCCGTCGACAAATCCATGCTCTATCGAATTCTCCACCAGAGGCTGCAAAATAAGCCGCGGAAGCCGGACAGACAGGGTCGAATCCTCGCAATCCACCTGGAACCGGACCGAGCTGCCGAAGCGTATCTGCATGATGTACAGAAAGGTTCGCAGGGTCTCAAGCTCCCGCCCCAGAGTCGTCGCCTGCGACAGGGGCCTCAGGGTCTCTCGGAATAACTGGGCAAGTGAGTCCAGGTATTCACTGGTACGGTCTGCGTCCTCTATGGTTGCCAGCTGTACCCCGGTATTCAGGGCATTAAAAAGGAAATGCGGCTGTATCTGACTCTGCAGAGCCGTCATCTCGGCCTGCTTCAGCACGTTCTTCATACGCAGATTGGCGACGCGCTCCTCCATCAATCCCTTCTCCATTTCAGCTGTTTTCTGCAGCTCGGCAATATACTGCTGAATCGAGTGCTTCATCCGGTTAAATGCATCCGCCATCTGCTGCACCTCGGTGCTGCCGCGCAGCGAGATATCCTTGTCGGAGAAGTCCCCGTCGGCCAGCCGCAGTGCAGACTGGGAGAGTCGAATAATGGGAGCGGATATCTTGCGGGCAAATACCGAAGCCAGAATTCCGGTCATAAGCATGAGGCTCAGAAGAAATCCGAAGCTGTACAGTTGCATCCGGGCAAACTCCCGCGAGAAACGCTCCTGACTCACTACTACCCGGGTTAACTCCTGTTGGGATAACTGAATCAGTACATCCTGCAGCAGCCCGGTTATCACCCGGACATCAGCATACAGATAGGTGTATTCCTCCGGAGAGCGCCCGCGTTTTGCCTGAACGGCCATATCGGCGGTCTCCCGCAGGCTTTGAATAAGGA
>CAZANF010000229.1:3500-4859 GCA_964486425.1 uncultured Spirochaeta sp.
CCGCGTTTTGCCTGAACGGCCATATCGGCGGTCTCCCGCAGGCTTTGAATAAGGAAGTGAGCCGAGCGCTCCAGAAAGACCGTTTTTCTCTGCATCTGAGTCTGGGAAAGCCGGGAAGAGAAGTTCGGCACGGTATCCTGCAGCTGATCCGAGATTTCCAGGTAGGTGCGCAGGCTGTCGGTTGAACGTGTCTGCAGGTATTCCCGCAACTGCGATTCCAGCGATTCCACCAGACCTGCGGTGTGCTGAAACTGCTGATTCCGCTGGTAAGTATCCAGTGACTGATTCAGCAATGCCTGGATCAGGGTAATCGGAACCAGAACCCCAAGAGCGAGAGGAACAGCCAGTGCTGCAAGGTACAAGAGTGAACGCCGGCGCAGACTAGCCATCCAGCCCCTCCGGCGTACTTGCCTTCCCGGGCCCGAGAAAGCGGGAGATATTGCGGCTGTCGATTGCAGAATACGCAAGGTCCTGATACTCAGGGACTGATTCTCCTTGAACAGCCTGCACTAATGCCTGAACCCCGCTGCGGCCGATCTGTTCGGGAAAGCGGTAAATGGATCCGCTCAGCAAATTTCTGCGGATAGCATCCGCCACACCCGTACCCATATCCATTCCTGCAACAGCCACATCACCAAGTCTGTGCTGATCAATCAACCCGTACACGACTCCGCTGAGGGTTTGCGGTACGGCAACAATTATTCCACTGACATTCGATTCCTCCCGCAGCAGCCGGACGGTCTCCTGCTCACCCGCGAAATATCCGGGGGTGACCGCACGCGCGGGCAGCAGCTGAATCTGCGGGTGCGCAGCCAGCAGACTGCGAATGACTGAATCCATACGTTCTGCCTGCCACGCGGCCCTGCCCGGCTCCTCCGCCGCAATAAAAATCCCCCATCTCTGCTGATCAGGAACAGCGTTGTCGAGCATCAGACGCACCAGTTCACGAGCAATCCCCTCGGCGTCGAATCCCAGATGGGCAGTGCGGCCGGACAGCGGGTTATCGTTAATTACGGTTATGACCGGAATACCGGCTGTCTGCAGGTCGGTGATCTCCTGGGTAAAACTGTTTTCTTCTGGAAGGAATACCAGCACCCCGTCGGTTTGAATCCACCTGGCCTGCCGCAGCAGCAGCCCGGGCTCTTCACCGGGACTGCTGTAGTACAGGAACTCAAGCGCGGTTTCCTGACGGAGGGCTTCAGTCTGGGCCCCTTCAGAAAGATCCTGAAAGAAAGCGTCACCCTCGTTGGGCAGGATAATTGATAGATGAATATCGGTATTAATCCGGGTCCCGGCGGCATCTACCACCTGCTGGGTAACCCGGAAATACGACATAATGAGCAAGATGCCGAAGATCAC
>CAZANF010000230.1:0-4857 GCA_964486425.1 uncultured Spirochaeta sp.
GAGCAGAAGATCCTGCAGCTGCTGGTACAGGCGCAGGCAGTCGTCCGTTTTGGTATGATATCCGGTTCCGCTGGTCTGCTGGCGAATTACCACCGTACCGTAATCATCATCCCCGCCGGGTTCGACTACAAAGCCGGGTAACTGCAGCGAGCTGAACTCCCGGTAGAGCCGTGAGTCACGCCCATGGAAAAGCACTACGGCGTACATGTAGGGCACCTCGCCGTTGGGACCCTCGTTCATGGTTACCTGCAGCTGCACCCCGACAAGTTCATCGGGTTTGCGACGCGGCTCCAGCATGAAGCGCAGATCCTCCGGGATATCATTCTTGTCCGGGTCCTCGTCAAAACGGATGTACGGGGTAAACACGAGACTTTCCGGTCGGCTGCTGTTCATAAGCGGAAGAAAGCAGTTCAGTTTGGTGTGCAGTTCGGACGGCATGTGCAGCATCACCATCCCGCTGAATACCGCAGGAAGACTGAATACTGCCAGGTCCACCAGGGCAAGGGTCGCATATCCGTAACTGCTGTGCAGTATAACTGCAGCACCGATAACCAGCGCCAGCAGCACAACCCGCAGCACCCCTGGAACACCCAGGCGCAGGGAAAGTTTTTTGGTCTCGGCGATATGGTCGGCAATCCGGTGCACCTCCGCCTCGCCCACGGCGCGCCAGTTCTCGAGCCCCTGGTCATCCGGCTTGTTACTGATGTTTTTCATCCACAGCAGCAGCCAGGCCGGGAGTACAAGGAACATCCCAAGAAAAAAGGCTCCGCTGATAATCTGCGCGAAAACACATACGGCATACAGCAGTCCGGCGAAGATAATCCTCGACTGCAGGGGCAGTTGAAAGAAGGTAAAGGTACGTTTCATTGGGCACAACTCCTTGATGGTACGGTATTCCAGCAGGACATCCCGCTGTTTTCCAGCTCTGCATAGCCGCAAACCTGCCAATACAAGGGACAGGCGGCCTGACAGGCGGTAAAGTAGGTGCAGTTTCGGCAGGCCTCGGGGGCATACTCTTTCCGCTTGAGTGATTGGGCTTTCGTGCCGAACCAGGTGGAATCAAATCCGTCCTGCAGCAGGTTCCCTACCGGTTCCGGCCAAGAGGAACACGGCAGGACATCGCCGTTCGGGGCTACCGAGACAAGCCCGTCGCAGGCTGCACAGCTTTTGTTGCCCAGCCCCCTGGCAATCGGGTTGTAGTAGCACAGCGGGGTCGGTGAATACCAGAAGAACTCCATTCCCTGCTGTTCAACCGCGTGCCGGGCCGCGTCGATAAAGCTGCCGACCTGCGCATACGGCACACGCAGGCGGTTGTTCGCCAGCCCGGTGCCGGCGGGGATAAACAGATTCATCGCCATACGCCGCACACCCAGGCTGTGGATAAATGGCGGCAGCTCCAGCAGCGATTCCCGGTTGCGGGCGGTAAGGGTCGAGTTGGTCTGTACGTGAATCCCGGCGGCTATAAGATTCCTGATGCCCTGCACGGTTGCATCAAAGGAGCCGGGAGCTCCGCACAGCGAGTCATGCAGCCCGGCGGTGGATGCTTCAATGCTTATCTGCGCGGTGCGCAGGCCGGCATTGTACAGCGAGCGGGCCCGCTCCGGGGTTGCCAGGGTACCGTTGCTAACAAGATTTATCCGCAGGTTACGGCTTACCGCATAGCGCATGAGCTCCTCAAGGTCCTCGCGCAGCATCGGTTCCCCGCCGGTAAATGAGAAGAACGGGATTTTTGCCTGGGTGCGGAATATATCTATGATTCGCTTGAGACCTTCGGTATCCAGCTCGTCCACCTGCTCACTGGTGGGGGCGTAGGTTGTCTCGTCCGGTGCACAGCCGGCATAACAGAATGTACAGCGGTTGTTGCAGCGGTAGGTCACCGCGATCTCCCCGAGAATCGGCAGACGGGTAAAACTGAAATCATACTGCTGCTGCTCCAGAGCCGGGGTCTTCCCCTCATACACCGCCTTGATATCCCGGAAAAAGGCATCTATCTCGGCAGCGCGCTGCTGCGAGAACCCGGGGATGTCGCTGAATCGCCCCCCGCCTTCTATAAATCGAATGAGCCCTACTCCGCTGTCGTTCGTCTTGTAGACCATGTTCGGGGGGATAATAAGCACCTTATCCTCCTCGCGCACGCAGGCATAGTCGCTTAAGGTCTTCCAGAAGTCGTATACCCAGTCCAGCCGGGCGGCCGACTGTCGCATGCCTTCCCCGGAAGAGCCGGTTTTTTTGAGCCGCAGCATCAGCGTGCCCCACCTGATACACAGGCACTGTGGCAGGCCGAGTGGCACGCGCTGTGACAGGCTGAGTGACAGGCACTGTGGCAGGCATCATGACAGGCGTTATGGCAGGCCGAATGGCAGCCGTTCACCCCGCCCCCGGCTTGATCCGGGGTAAAGCAGCCGCTGTAGCAGCCCGAGGAGCGCATAAAGTCGCTGAATCCGCCGTTCATACCGTCAGGCATGCGGACCCCGGCCAGATGCTCCGGCCGATGGTGCACCATGTAAAACCCGTGCCAGTAGTAATAATGATGATACCGGCGACGGTAGGCCCATCGCTCCTCCTCCGATGCATCGGCCAAACGCTGCTCTTCCTCCTGCATCCGGTACAGCTGATCCCGATAATAGGCCCTGGTCGCCTCCAGGTCGCTGTCCCACAGCTTCTCCTGCGGGTTCCGGATGGCATGTTCGAAAAAATCCGCCATGAGCCCCGGCATGACCTCGCCTTCGGAATTGAACACGCCCAGGAAGGCTTCCTCGTAGGGATGTTCCGCCGTCTTGTCGGACAGGATCTCCACCTGCAGGGGATCCTCCCGCAGGATGCGAAGGATTCCCTGTTCCTGCAGTCCGTCCAGCATAATCGCGGCGACCCGCGGAAGCTCCAGCTCCAGCAGCAGGGCGACCTCTACCGGGTGCAGGTCCTCATGCACCTTTCCCGGTACCTGATAGGTCCCGGCAAGCAGCTTCGGCGGGGTCCAGGAATCACCGGCCCAGGAAAGCCCTTCGACCATCGCCCGACGCTTTGCATACCCGCGATAGCGCTGCCAGAATGCCATCAGGGCCGCAGCGATGACCAGGGAGAAAACCGGAATAGCCGCGGCCCAGTGCTCCCGCCAGTACTCGTAGGCACCTAATCGTTCCCGCGACTCGGCTTGCGCGGTCCGGGAGGACCGTTCGGATTCGGTCTGCCCGTCAGGCTGCCCGTCCACATCCATCTCGCGTTGCTGTAGCGCTGCATCCAGCTGCAGGAACGACTCCGGGAAATACAGCTGCAGCCGCTGTTTCCCGTAGGCAGGAACATCATCCTGATGAAACCGCACCGTGAGGTAGTACCGTCCGTCGTCGCCCTCGGTACCGAAATAATCGATCTTGTTCTGTGCGTTCACAAACTCTTCGGTACGCATCGGGATTGCCGCCCGTTCCTCTTCATCCAGCTCTGCAGAATCCACCTCTACCGGAAGCACCAGCATGACCGTACGATGATCCAGTGAAGAATCCCACTGCACCGGCCCCCAGTTAAAATAGACCAGCTCCCCGAATTCCGGGTGGTTGGTCGAGCCGACAAGCCCATGCTCAATAAAGTTCCCGGCACACTGCAGATTAAACCAGGCGCGGCCGGAATAACGGCGCTCGTCTGCGAGCACAATCTCATAGCGGTTGTGGCCGTTCAGCCGGGTTGTCGCCAGCGGCAGGCGCCTGCCGTCGGCAAGATCAACAAAGCTCCCGTCGTAATTCCACTCCGGGCGATAGGCCTCCCCCTCAAAGTAAAACGCTCCCATGGTTCCACTGGTGACATTCCATTCAATCGAGTAGTGGGTCTGCACGGTACCGTTTGGTGCCAGAACCAGGGTGATCTCATTCGACACCAGCTCCGCATTGAGCGCGTACAGCGACGGGATAATCCAAAACAGCAGCACAGCGGCTGCACATCCCCTTTTCATACATCAAGCTCCTCTTTTACAGACAGTTTATCTGCCGGGGTCAGTCCCCCGGCGGCATCACATGCGGCCCTGCTGATAATCTCCATACGATCCTTCAGCAAGGTGCGAGTTCGTTCATCAATTGATGCGGCAGCACTCCCGCCATGAGCACCGGGGCCGTGGTCGCCGCCGGAGGAGGAGGCGCTGCGGGCGGCGCTGGGCTTTTCAGAGTTTTTCGAAAGCAGTGAACAAACATTTCCTGATGCGCACGACAGCGTAAGCGTGTCTCACGGGCTAGGGTCACGGCCGACTTTTTTTCAAGTTTACATGCGCTGCAAGTCGGCAGACGCCAGTTTTTCTGCCGGTGACGAAAGATTGTTTCCGGGGATTTTCAAGGATCCTGCTGACACATCCATCTGGGCAGACACAACAACCATAGGCCTTAGCAGAGCCGGGAGTTCCTCAACAAATTTTGGCATAGCCGTTAAAGACGGAAGCGAAAGAACAGTAATTGATATCACAAAATGGCGCCTTGTTTTCAGGGCCTGGGGGTAGGGCGTTATGGGAGAGGCGGATCATGACCTGATCGTGCAGGTCGCCCGGGACGTGAAATGGCTGGTGGAAGCCGAAAAAAGCACGCAGGACCGCCTGTCCCGGATCGAATCAGACAAACCGAACCGCCGCGAGATCTGGGGCACCTTCGCCGGATTGGTGGGGGTGTCCGGTCTTGTTTCAACGCTAATGATGTATATGGGGGGATAAGCCGTCGCAGGAAAAAGGGGCGCTCTGTCCCTCATAGCTTTTGAATGGCCCGGCCTCCCCGCCGGGTTTTTTTATGGAGGAAACCATGAACAAGGACGTTGACACGCTGGCCCGCACCATATGGGGCGAGGCGCGCGGAGAGCCGCTTGAGGGTCGGGTGGCGGTGGCCAATGTGG
>CAZANF010000231.1:0-4804 GCA_964486425.1 uncultured Spirochaeta sp.
ATCTATCGTTCGCAGACACAAACCATAGATACCTATGATACCCCCGGTCTGCCGATCGGACTGGACAAGAAAACCGAGTACGGGGAGATTACGATCAAGGTCGCTCCTGGTGATGTAATGTGTTTGTATACGGACGGGATTAACGAGGCGATGAATGCTGCCGGTGACCAGTTCAGTACCGAAAGCATTGCTGATTCAATCAAACGGAACGCACACAAGAACGCAGATGAAATTCTGCAGTCAATCATGAAGGATATCGAGACCTTCGTTGCCGGGGCGCCGCAGCACGATGACCAGACCCTCATGATTATGAAGGTAACACAGTAAATCAGCATGGAGTTCGCGCGTATAGATCTTCGGCACGGAGCAGTTGTTTCCTGCAGTACAGGGGATATCTACTTTTCTGCAGCAGATGGGGTACACGAGGCCGAGTATGTGTATCCCGCTGCAAATCGTATCACCGAGCGCTGCGCCGGGACCGGAAGTTTTACTGTCGGTGAGCTGGGTTTTGGAACCGGCCTGAACTGCGCACTGACCCTGATGCATATGCAGGCCAGTCGGGAAGATGTACAAAGCCTGCCGAAATCCCTCCGATATGTGTCATTCGAAAAATTTCCGCTGATGATTGCAGACATGCACCGGGTCGCCGGTGTGGTTGCCGAATCACAGCCGGTGCTTTTCAGGATCTGGACCGGGCTTATTCACGGGATTGCTGACGGCATAACCAGGCAAATGGAGCGGCCATCTGCAGAACCCATGCCGATAGAGTGGGAGTTCATTCCGGGCTGCACAGTTGCATTGTACCTTGGAGATGCGGCAGCTGTATTGCCGGGTCTGAGCCTGTGTGCAGATGCATGGTATCTTGATGGCTTTTCACCTGACATGGATCCGGATCTATGGGACCGGGATCTGCTTGCAGAGGTAACCCGCTGCACCTCCCCGGGGGGGAGCTGCAGCAGTTTTACCTCGGCCGGCTGGGTCCGACGGAACCTTCAGTATTTCGGCTGGCAGATTACCCGGGCTCCCGGGTACGGCAGAAAGCGGCATATGACCATTGGACATCTGATTTAGGTTATTCCGAGTCGCTTACCACGGGAAAGCTTCGCAGCTTGGTTTCCGTTTTTGTATCCGGATCCTGTCGCAGTATCTCTATGAGTTCGACGTTTTGCAGGGGTATCATCAGCTGTTCGGTATTGCCGAACAGCTTTCTGATCTCTTCCGTATGGGGGTCGATAATCACCTTTTCCTGCGGCAGGATTATCCGGGTGAGCGAAACAAAATACGGATGAGTCATGTCCAGTTCGTGAGCCTTGAGTGAGTATTGTTTTTCCTTATACAAGAAATCGATTTTATAGATCGACAATGCGTCCTCCTTGAATTATGGTAGATGTATGGCAGCAGATTCACATGAAAGTCAAGGGAAAATCGGGATTCGGGTTGATATTGAGGCTACCGAAGGCCTGCGTGCGCAGATGCAGTCGGCCTCAATTCGCCGACGGGTGCGCCGGCTGGGCATACATTCCATACCGGGATCGGAGACATCTGCCGGATTCGGTTTTTATCTGCCGCAGGCGGTGGAAGCTGAACTGGTGGTCTATCGCAGTGAAGAACCGATTGATCCTGCTGTCCGCTCCGGTCATGCGTTATGTACCAGATGTACCTATCCGCTGGTTCTGCAGGATGACTTTGCCTGGCTCGTGCTGAACGGAATACGCTTTGGAACGAGGGATCTGACAGGGGATCTGTACTGGGTACAAGCGCGCATGACGGAAGGAGGCACCATTCGAACCATCCGTGATTTTCTGGGGCATTCGGTTCCGTTCGGTGCAGCTGGACCGGCCGAGATGTATGAGCTGAAGTGGCCTGGTCGCCGTGACACAGAGTATTTTCGAAGACGAGTAGAAGAGGCCACGGTGGATGACCGGGTTGGCATTCCGCGTCTGGACGGGCCCTGTGCAATTCTGCAGATACATGTCGGTACGGCCACCGCGGAGGGTAGCTTTGCCGGGCTTACGCGTGTGTTTGCCGGGATCGCTGAAAAAATCTCGCACGGGGAGGAGTTGACTGCCTTTGAGAAGTCCATCTCTTCGTATGATGCCGTACAGCTTATGCCGGTTGAGCCCATAATCGAGTACGAGGGAGGGGATGGCTTCTGGTCGGAAACCCTGCTTGAAGACGGGCGGGTTCGTGTGCAGCATTCACGCCCCGATATGACCAACTGGGGTTACGATATCATGACCGTTGCTTCTCCCGCAGTTAATCCCTGTCTGCTTTCCACCGGGCGACCGGATGAGTTTATTGATTTTTTGCAGACTATGCATGAGTTTCCGGGCGGGGGGATACAGATTATTCTCGATATTGTGTATGGACATGCGGATAATCAAAGCCGCGAGCTGCTGCTTGACGAGTGTATCGCCGGTCCGGGGATGTACGGACAGGTATTGAACTATCGCCACCCCGTAGTCCGTGAAATACTCCTGGAGATGCAAAGACGGAAATCCTGTTACGGTATAGACGGCTTGAGGGTCGATGGTGCCCAGGACTTCAAGTATTTTGACCCGGATATTCAGCAGCTGCAGCATGACGATGATTATTTACGGCGCATGAATGATCAGGCAGTTGAGGTGGATGGTATTGAATATCTCCCGTGGATGATCTTTGAAGACGGACGCCCATGGCCGGATGATGACTGGGAACTCAGCTCGACATATCTTGAAGTGACCAGGCAGCTGCCGAATGTTCTGCAGTGGGGTCCGCTGACTTTTGCACACAACACCCCGTTTCTGTATACCTTCTGGGCGCAAAAGTGGTGGCGCGTGCGAGAATCCTTCTATCATGGTGATCACTGGATTACCGGCTGTGCCAACCATGATACCCTGAGACGCGGTACGCAAGTGGATCCGCAGCAGCGTATAAACTCACGCCTGGGAGCCGATCATCGCGAGATATTCCGGAGGGGATATAATAATCCGGCTGCGCAGCTGCTGGGCTATGCGGCCATGCCCGGGGTGCCCATGGACTTTCTCCAGGCGAATATTGGAGCTCCCTGGAGTTTTATCCGCAACACCGATCGTCGCTGGTCGATAAAGGTGGTGTCCGAGGAGAGCCGCTTTCTGACCTGGGCGGTGGATGATGCCTCATATGCGCAAAGCGAATTCTTCATACGTCTGAAGGGCTTCGGATTTGTAACCCTTGAGTCTCTGAGGAGCTTCGCGCATCACTTGAATCTTTCAATGCAGGCTGCGGAGTATCATGAGGAAACAGCCGTGCAGATTATGGACGCAGCCTTGCCAAACTCCCCGTTGAGTCCGCATACGACACGAGATTTACGGGCATTTTCCCGGGCATGGATGGATGATCTTCATGAATACTGCAATGCATCTTTTTGGGCTCACAAGGCAGACCCGGTACAGGCCGAGTTTCACAAACAGTTGAGGGAGCACCGGCAGCAGAGCCCTTTCCTGTCTGATCGTCTGAATCCGGATTATGAGACGGTTTTTTACCTCGAGCCGGCCGGCGGCAGTATGGTCTACTGTGTGCTGCGGCAGCACCGGCAGACTCGGACGAGTATGCTCATTGCAGCAAATATGGAAGGTAAAACCGTCACGCTGTCGGCGGAGAGTATCCTGCAGGATGCATCCGGAAGACTGCCGGAGGGGGCTATGTCGTCCGGAATGCTGACAGCAGGCTCATGGCGGCTCCTGCTCCAGACTCCCGGCGCGATCTGCGGCCGCAGCGGTGATGAACCCATTCAGCTGGCGGACAGCGAGGGCGTTGTCCTGCTGTATCGGCCTCAGGATTGATTCGCGCCGTCCTGGTCCGGCTTCTGACGAGGCTGCGGGTCCGGGAGCGTGTCGGGCTGTGGGTGAAGTAGCGCTTGCGGCAGGGACCAGAAGCGTTTCTCTACATGCTTGACCCTCTGTATGCTGTTTCGCAGATACTGCAGCATGAGCTTTTCCCGTTCTATGGGTTGCAGATGGTACGGGATGGAGCTGCGGTGGAGCCGTTCAACCAACCGGGTCAGGATGATAGCCACGGATACGGAGATATTATAGCTCTCGACAAAACCATACATCGGGATACGGATGTACTCATCGGCCTGGGACAGAGCTGTTTCACTTAATCCGGAGAGCTCGGTACCGAACATCAACGCAGCAGGGCCCTTTGTCAAATCAAAATCATCCGGGGTCACATCATCACTGTGCGGAGTAGTCGCAATAATACGGTAGCCGAGGCTCCTCAGTCTGGAAATAGCTGCCGTTGTATTATCCTCTCCTCCCCGATACCGATGCCGCGTAAGCCACTGCGATGTTCCCAGTTCGACCCCTTTACTGAGAGTGTGGGAGTTGCGGTTTTCAATGATGTGAACGTCCTGCACCCCGCAGGCATCGCAGGTTCGCAGTACCGCACTCGCGTTGTGCGGCTGGAAGATATCCTCCAGAACGACCGTGAAGTAGCGTGTCCGGTTATCTATGACCTGGTGAATCCTCTGCAGCCGCTCTGCAGTTACAAACTCGCTGAGGTAGGTGATGAGCCTGGTGCGCTCTTCCGGTAGTAATTCATTGGTGTTTTCCATGGGCATACATAGATATACCGGATATTCTCCCCTTTGAGAAGGCGGCTGGTTTGTGCTATTCTGAGGACTGCATGAAATCAGTCGCTTTCATTGTGAATGGTATACTTCTTTCTCTGTTTTTCGTTATCGGGACTTACGGTGCAGATGTGCTGCATGCGCAAAATGGTGATTATGTCTTTCCTGTTGCAGCGGACCCGGACCTGCTGGCATGGACTGAATATCCTTGGG